>NZ_LTCZ01000125.1:0-18954 GCF_001583455.1 Rhodococcus sp. LB1
CAGGTATTGATCATTTCTCGTCAGTCTGTCCACGGAGGTGTTCGCGTCGAACGCGGCGTTCCCTGCCGGCCTACCCTGGGAGCGACCAGCTGCGGCTCTCGCCGATCAGCTACTGAGCGAGAGTAAATGCCTGTACTCGCGATACCACAACCAGTGGCTAGCCGACGACGTCCTTCGCGCGAATTGATCATCACCAGATCCAGACCTCCATCTCTACCTTCAACAGGGCGTGGTCGGGGTCGGGCACGAACAGGAAGTTGTTGGAGGACAGCACTACCCATATAACGACTCCACGAAGGCTGGTGTAAGAGCCTTCAAATCCGGGGATCGTGGTCGCGCAGGGGCGGAGCAGTGCGATGGAGCTGCGAAACACAGAAGAAGCGAACATTCCGGAGCAAGGATTCGACAACCTCCGCGCGCGGTCGCGGGTATGGCGCGTCACCGCGCCATGGACGTGACGCCGCCGACAAACGACCCTCCGCCATACCCGCCATTCTCCGCCGGGCCCAATCCCGCGTATCTTCGTCAAAAGGAACCATGCACGATGGCCTGAATCGTCGGAATCCCACAGTAGAACGCTCACTCACCTCGCGATCCACGCCCGCATCACCAGCGAGCCCGTGCGTCACAATACGGATCCGACTGCGACGCCGTTGACATCAACTTCCCCCGCTCGTTCTGGTTTGATACACACGTCCGTTCATACCTACGCTGGCACTGGATCCACCGCCACGTTCGATGATGTCGCAGGAACCGTAACCTTCGAACACACGCACTGGCGGCAGCCGAAGAAGAAGCGCGCCGCGTCGCCATGGACGGTGCCAGTCGCAGCTATAGAGGGAATCTCCTGGCGCGAGGCCACAGCGTCCAAGCCCGCCCAGATGCGACTGATCCTGCGTGGACGAGTTGGGTACAACAAAAACGATGCCGCAGACCTCAACCTTCACTGAGGCGAACAACTTCGGTGATGGCCAGCACCGAAACCATTGCGATACCACCATGAGGACTTCGCAACGCTTACGGCCCGGACGTTCGTCCACGACGTTGCGGATAGCCCTGTGCCCTCACACCTGCAGCACGTCAAGCGCTGACGGCTGTAGCGCGCTCGTGATCGTATACGATCGTTACCCCACCGCATAGTGAGTCGGTCGCCATTCCGAGTCCTTGGTGGTGTGCCGAGGCTATTCACTGTCGAGCATTGCCTCCTAGCTTCGGAGTTTGGTCTGTTTCGGCGTGCCTTCACCCTCGCCATACACCCCTACCCAACATTGTTGTTGGGTAGAAATGCGAGTCGTGCCACCCTGCGGCGGGACCTCAGCTTCACGACTTCGTCGTCGATATCCGTGCCGGTCTCCCATGTCGCCCGAGCCGACGCCGCGGCCCATATCGCGCTATCAAACGGGGAGCGAGGACTTCCCCGTTTCGCGGATCGTCAGCACGGTGGCGACGCCGATTGCGGAGACTCCCATCACCCAATATGCAGGGGACATGCTGTTTCCGGTCGACTCGACGAGCTGGGCTGCAACATAGGGCGCGGTGCCGCCTGCTGCGATTGTGCCGATGTTGAAGCCGAGGGACACACCGGTGTACCGAACCGAACGCGGGAAGAGTTCCGTGAACAACGGGAATGCCGGTACCTGCACCACTCCGTTGAGCACCATGTAAAGGAAGTACACGGCTCCGACCACGACGATGCTCGCCGTGGCGCCCAGAATCATGAACGCCGGCAGTGCGATGACGATGTACGCGAGGTAGCCGCCGAGGAGAACCGGCTTACGTCCGTACCGGTCGGTCAGCATTCCACTGAGTGGGAACGTCGCACATGCCAACGCGATACTAATCGCAGACGTCCAGTACACCGCATCTTTCGAGAACCCGAGATCTTTGATCAGGTACACGCTGAAGTACGTGAGACCGATATAGCCGGAGCCGTTCATCGCGATCGCGATACCGACGACGCGCAGGACCGACAGCGGGTTCTTCTTGACGACGTCGGAAAGTGGACTCTTGGTGACTTGGTTCTTCTCGGCCATTTCTTCGAACTCGGGACTGTCTTCCAGCTTCAGCCGAACGCGGAGACAGATCGTTGCGAGCGGCAACGCCAGCAGGAACGGGATGCGCCACCCCCATGAGGACATCTGCTCGTCGGTGGTACCGAGCGCGACGAGTCCAACTACTGCGGCTGCGACGGCGAACCCGAGAGTCGAGCCGATCGGGGTGAACGAGCCGAAGAATCCACGACGGCTCGGCGGCGCGGACTCCGCGATGTACGTTGCCGCTCCGCCGATCTCGCCGCCTGCCGAGAATCCCTGTGCCAGCCGAATGATCACCAAGAGGATGGGCGCCAGGAACCCTACCGACGAGTATGTCGGCAGCAGTCCGAGGATCCCGCAGGCGAGACCCATACAGACGACGGTGATGACGAGAGCGGATCTGCGTCCGCGACGGTCACCGAGGCGGCCGAAGAAGATTCCACCGAGGGGTCGGGCGACGTAGGCGACACCGAAGACGGCGAGCGTCGCCAGAATCGAGACGCCGGGGCTGGTTGAGGGGAAGAACAGCGGCGCGATCACGACGGCGAGGAAGCCGTAGACCGCAAAGTCGTAGTACTCGATCAGGGTGCCGACGCCGCCTGCGATGGCAGCGCGCCGCGCGTTGGAGCTCGACGCCCGCGACGAGCCGACCGTATCTGCGCCGGCCTCGCCGTGCCCTGAGCGAGCGGGGGGATGGTCCACCTTCGTCATCGCGCCTGTCCTTGCTGTGGGAGGGAATGTTCTGCCATCAGAAGTTCGTACGAGCCGCCCGCTTCGATGACCTGGACGGTCCGAGCGTTGGGGGCAGTGCCGACGAGTTCGGCACCGTCCGCGGTTCGTAGGGTGGCGGTGCGCCAGTCCAGGGTCACGGCATCACCGGTCGCCACGGCCGTGGAGATGCCAGGAACGGTGATGAGCGGCATTCCGTTGAACGTCTCGCCTCTCCAGAAGCCGGGCGAGAACGACTCGGCGACGATCGCCGCGATTCCGGCGTTACGGAGCGCGACCATCGGTGGGTAGTGGGGGTGGCCGTATCCGAAGTTACGGCCACCGACGATGATGTCGCCCTGCCGTACTCGCTCGACGAACCCCGGGTCGTAGGCCGTCATGCAGACCGACCGAAGATGGTCGGGATCGTATGACTTGATGTTGGACACTCCCACGACGAGATCGATGTCGAAGTCGTCACCGAAGATCCAGGCAACTTTGCCGTCGATGATGTCCGGGGGTGGGGGGTAGGCGCTCATTGGACGGACTCCTGTATCGCGCCGGCGAGAGCGCTTGCTGCCACGGTGTACGGCGATCCCATGTAGATGTTGGCGTCCGAGCTTCCCATCCTTCCCGAAATGTTCAGCACGCCGGTGGAGATGCAGTTCTCCCCCGCCTGCAGTGGTTTCTGGTAGCCGAAGCAGAAGTCGCAGCTCGACACGGCGATGGTGGCTCCAGCGGCACGCAGCACGTCGAGAATGCCCTCGTTCTCCGCCTGTTCGTGCACCTTCTGGGATGTGGGTACGACGTTCAATTCCACGCCGGGAGCCACCGTCCGTCCGTCTAGAACGAGAGCCGCGGCCCGCAGGTCCTCGATCCGCCCGCTCGCGCAGGATCCGATGAACGCCTTCGTGATCGGTGTACCAGACATTTCCTTTGCGGTTTTCGTGTTCGCCGCGCGCGCCGAGCCGGGTTGAACCACACGGGGCACCACGGACGCGAGATCGATAGTGTGGCGGGCCGCGTAGGTGGCATCCGAATCGGGATACACGGGCTCGAACGACTCGCGGGCAACTTCGTTCGCGTAGGCGAGCGAGGTCTCGTCGGGCTCGAACACCGCCGACACGGCGCCGGTGAACATCGCCATCCCACACAGTCCCTGACGATGATCGATCTTCATCGATCGCGCGCCGGGACCGCCGAATTCCATAACTTGATGCGCACAACCGTCTGCACCCACCAGATCGATGATCGTGTGCACGAGATCGCGACTGTCGACGCCGGGCGAGAACCCGCCGACGAGGTCGAATCGCGTCGTCGCCGGAATGTCGACGTACAGCTTGCCGGTCACCCACGCCTCGATAAGGTCACGTCGGATTCCCCAGCCGAGAGCGCCGAACGCTCCGACACCGCTGATGTGCCCGTCGAAGTGCACGAGGAAGTCGCCTGGAATCGCCAAACCGAGCTCGGCTGTAAGTTGGTGTCCAATCCCGCGACCTTCGTGCAGTTCGATGCCGTAGAACTCACACCAGTCACGCGTCACCTTGTGGACTTCGGCCTCCTTGTCGTTGTTCTTCGTCAACATGTGATCGATGAACACGACGTAGCTACTGGGATCGGACAGCTCGGTGATGCCGAAGTCCTCGCGCATCTGGCGGAACATGACGTCGGTGTAACCCGGGAAGTCATACGCGATCATGCGCGCCGGGCGAACCGCGTGATTCTCGCCGGCACGTACCGTTCCACTCTCGCAGGTGCGGCCGAGGATCTTCTCCACCATCGTATAACCCAAGGCGATCACCGCTTCGATTCTGCAGGAAGGTACTTACGTTGCATGGCTTCGACTTCGGGAAATCCGATCAGATCGACGAACTCGTGATGCGAGAGCGCATCGGCGCTTACGGAGGTCGGCGCCTCTCCTCGAGCGAGCCGCCGCAGTGCCTCCTGGGCGGCGCCGGTGACGGCCATCAGCACCTGTGTCGGGAGAAGGGCGAGACGCACGCCGATCCGATCGAGCACCTCCGGGGTGAAGTCTCGTTCAGTCCATGTCGACGCGGTCAGGGTCGCCATCAGTGGGACACCGACCTCGTCGTGGCACCGCTCCCACTCCTCGACGGTCTCGAAGGTCTTGGTGACAGGCATGATCATGTCCGCTCCTGCGTTCACGTACGCTTGCGCCCGACTGATGGCGTCGTCGCCCCGTGAATCCGTGCGGGCGATCAGCAGCACGTGATCCGGAATCGAATCACGGACTGCGCGGATCTTGCCGGTCGCTTCGGCGACGTCAACGAGCTCGACGGGCTCGCCGACGCAGATCGGGCACGACTTTGGCGAGACCTGATCCTCGATGAACATCCCCTGTGCCCCTGCGTCGACGAACTTCGCGGCGGTTCGTGCAGCATTGACGGCGTTGCCATACCCGGTGTCGATGTCCACTACCAGCGGGAGCTTGGACGATTCGCGGATGGTGCGGACGGCCTGAAGGTTCTCCGTCATCGTGTACAGCTCGGCGTCCGGGAGTCCGAGGGCTGCGGACACGGCGAAGCCCGACGCGCACAAAGCGCTGAATCCGGCCTGTTCGGCGAGCCGCGCGGTCAGCCCGTCCCATACACCGGGCGCGTAGACGAGCCCGCGTGATGTGAGTTCTTTGAGAGTTGGGGTCGTTACCGTCATGTCCACCATCCGTTTCGCATTGCGGAATGCATTCCGCATTTCGTCAAATCGACGCTAGAGTGGTAGGCGTCACATGTCAACACAGGCCCCCTGATCCCTGTTCGTATGATGACGAGACCAATCACGCGTCGAAACGGAAGTGAGAACCAGTGGCTGCGCCCATCGAGTCCGAACCCCAAGCCGGCCGCGACATCGTCGGAGCCGTCCTGAAGGCTTGCAGCCTGCTCGAGCATTTCGACGCCGCTCGACCGACCTGGACCCTCAACGACCTCACGTCGGCAAGCGGCATGAACAAGACCACAGTGCATCGCCTCATGACGACCCTCATTCACGCGGGTTGGATCGATCGCACCGCCGAGGGCTCGTATCGCGTCGCGATGCCAATGTTCGAGATCGGCTCCGCCGCACTCGTCCAGCTCGATATTCGCACTGCGGCAAGACCGTTCATGGTCGACCTTGCCGACACATTCGGCGACACCGCGTATTTGATGGTTCCGGCCGAAGAGGGCGCAGTATGCATCGACCGGCTCGAAGGAAGCAACCCACTTGTCGTCGCCGGGATCAACATCGGATCGGTGATGCCCTACCATGCCGCCGCCGGTCCAATAGTCATGCTTGCCCACTCGAAAGAACTGCGGCAGAGATGGATCCGAGACGGTCTTCCATCGTTCACCGACCGGACACTGACCGACACGGCCGAACTGGCCGAACACCTCGATGCAGTGAAGGAGGCCGGATACTCGATCAGCAACTCCGACTACCTGCCCGGCGTCGCCGCGGTGGCCGCGCCGATCCTCGGCCGCAGCGGATCCGTCGTGGCATCCATAAGCATCGGCGGGCGCGTCGAGGCGTTCGAAGGTGCTGCTCTCACCGAGAAGATCGAACGAGTGCGCGACGCCGCAGCCCGGCTCACCAGAGTCGCGGAGGCACTGCCACAGCAGAACTGACAACGACACCTACCGGGAACCACGCCGAAGAAGTGCCCCAGCGTGACCGACCGACGACGGTGATCGTCGACTACATCGCCGTCCGCCAGGAAAGGTCCGGGGTCGACCCGATCTCGACGAAACCCGGTCGCCGCGCCTCGGCCCCGAGCTTCACGAGCCGCTCCGAGCTCTGCTGCCACCGGTTCGATCGCGACTCCGACAGAGTGGTGCGGGTAGAGCTCAGCACTGCTGGAGCCGCCTGGCCCGGACGCCCTCTACGGTGCCGCGCGGAGCGCCAGCGCCAAGAGGATGAGGTTGTTGGACACGAAGGGATCCTGACCAGTGAGCTCGTGAATACGTTTGAGCCGATATCGCACCGTGTTCGGTTGCACGATAAGCACTTTCGCCGTGACAGACAGGTTGAATCCCGAAGCGCAGTACGCCCGCAGAGTCACGAGCAGGTCGGCGCGGTGGTCCCGGTCGTACTGCTCGAGAGGCTCGATGACTTCTTCGTACAGGACGCTCTTGAACGGGCTGGATTCGACGATGTGATCGAGCATGGCGTCCGCGTAGAAGTGCGCCCTCTTTTCGGCGGTGACCTGCGTCGACGTGATGGCGTCCTGAGCTTCGCTGTAGGCAGACGAAACGGTCGCGAGGCCGGTATGCGTGCGGCTGACGCCGACGAGATACCGGGGGAGCTCGGCTGCGAGCGCGTCCGCCTGCGCCCTGAGCATCTCGTGCTGGCTGCTTGCCTGATGGAGGGGATAGATCGCAACGACCTCTTCGTCACGGACGCCCGTGAGGAATCCGGTTTCGGTGGGGTGCAGATGGTCTCGCACGGTCCCAAGCGTCTTTCTGAGCGATTCTGGAGACGATTGGGACAGTTGCCGACTGCGCACGAGGACCACGGTGTATCGAGCAGTCGTCGGCAGTCCGAAGTATTGCGAGAGCCGGTCGATACGTTCCTGTGAGGGGTTGCCGGAGATGAGGGCCTCGAGCAGGTCACGCCGGACGACTTCGCGGTCCCTGATGACGCCGGAGGCTTCTTCGAGGTACGCCTGGGCGACCGCGGTGGACACCAGGTCGACGTGGCGCATGATCTTGCCGGCCACCACCAGGCCCAGCTCGGGGTTGTTCCGGATTTGTGGGGCTTGACGAACCTGCTCCCACACGGTGTGGCCCCACAGCCGATAGGCGTGAAGCAGAGCCTGCACGGGAACACCCTGATGGAACCGGCGCACCGCACTGTCGCGGAACGGCGCGTATCGGGCGGCGGTCTCGTCTTGATCGGAGACCGCATCATGGTCGTCGGTGAGGCTGGCAAGCATCGCCTCGAGATTCGCGCGCGCCGTGGGTGCGACATCTTGATCGATGAAACCATCAGGAAGAGAACGGTATTCGACGATGCTTTCTCGGTATCGCTGAGCGATTAGTTCGCCGATCTGGTGGGCCCGGCGATGTAGGTGGTCGATGAGCTCATTGGTCATCTGCTGCAAAGCGGCCTCGTCAAGGTCGCTTCGTGCATCGTCCCCGGACTGCTCCGCCATATCAGAATCCTTGCATGGTCGGTCTCATAGCCAAACAGTGGCGGGAGGCAAACACCCGGACGTGGTGTTCGCCAAGGTCCACACCGAGGCCAAGGAGGTCTTGCCGCCGCAAGCATCTGTCCCTCCCATTCCGGCCGTGATGGTGTTCCGGGAAAGAATCGTGCATGCAAGTGCACTCCCACCCAGGCGGTAGATGACGGGGCCACCCCGGTTAAAAGACTCGACCTGGAGGTTCGGCGGACGATCGCCGGACAGGGCAACCTCATCGAAATGACCCCTTCGTGCCTTATTGCCTCCACAGGTCCGCCGGCGGGAGGCGTTCTTCCTCCGCGGCCGTCCGAGAACCTCGGCCGGATTGCCGATTTTGCAAACCAGGGCGGTGAAGTTCTCCTTTTTGCGTAGCGACGTATCACGGTCGTCACTCCTAACGTCTTCCCCAGCAGATCACCCATGTGACTCAGCTCATAAACGTAGGAGATGTTGTGACCACTATCCCCTTGTCGGACATTGATGATCTGGTGTGGCAGCCGGGTCAACTCGAACTCGATCGCAGTCGGATCCTGGCATTCGCCCAGCACGTCGGATGCACGAATATCGACGAGCTGGGTGCGGCGGCGAACGAGGACCCCGGGTGGTTCTGGGGCTGCGTCGCAGACTGGCTCCAACTCGAGTGGCAGAGTGAACCGTCCGGTGTGTTCGACCAATTCGACGTCCCGCACAGGACCAAGTGGTTTCCCGGCGGGGCGCTGAACATCACCGACAACGCGGTCGACCGCTGGATCCGAGCCGGACGAGGCAACGACACCGCGCTGTCCTGGGAGCTCGAGGACGGCAGCAGCGGACGGTGGACGTTCTCCCAGCTTTCCCTCGAGATTGACCGTGTTGCGCGGGGATTGATCGACGCTGGTATCGGGTTCGGGGACACCGTCGGCATCCAATTGCCGATGGTGCGCGAAGCCGCGGTCGCGCAACTGGCCTGCGCGAAGATCGGGGCGATCTCGGTCCCGATCTTCTCCGGTTTCGGCACGGCGGCGGTAATCGATCGATTGCGCATCGCCGGCGCGAAGGCCCACGTCATGTCCAATGGGTTCCACCGCCGCGGCCGTGAGGTCGCGATACCGGCTGATCTGCCCACCGCCCTCGCCGACCTCGGGACTCTGACCACCACAATCGTGGTCCCATTGCTGGCGCACACGCTGCCTGTTGATCTGCCCGGACCGGTGCACTGGGACGAGTTGGGCACCGGCACCACCGAGGAGCCCGTCGCCGCCGCCGAGTGCCCCACCGATCACCCGATGCTCATTGCATTCACCTCTGGCACCACCGGGGCACCGAAGGGTGTGGTTCTCGGTCACGCCGGGTTCGCCGTCAAGGCCGGTAGCGATGCCGCGTTCAGCTTCGATATCGGTCCGGGCGACGTGTCGACCTGGATCACCGATCCGGGCTGGATCATGAGTCCGATCATCGTGCTCGGTGGTCTGATCGCCGGTAGCGCCGTCGCTCTCTATGCCGGCACCCCGGACTGGCCGGACACCGACCGCATCTGGAACATGGTCCGCGAACTCGGCGTGACCATGATGGGAGTCTCCCCGACCCTCATCCGGTCGCTGATGGACAAGGACACCCACCCCGAGGTGCCGATCGACACCGGCCAGTTGCGGGTGCTGGCCTCGAGCGGTGAGGCCTGGACCCCGGATGCGTACGAGTGGCTCTACTCCCGGGTCGGCGGTGGGCACATCCCGATCATCAACTACAGCGGCGGAACCGAAGTGTCGGGGGCCATCCTGTCGAACACCACCGCACAACCCATCCACCCCTGCGGGTTCGCCGGACCCTTGCCCGGAATGGGTGCGGACATCGTCGACAGCGACGGCCGCAGTCTCGCCCGCGGGCTCGGTGAACTGGCCCTACGACAGCCGTCCCCGGGGATGCCGCTGACCTTCTGGGCCAACCCCGACCGCTACTACAGCACCTACTGGAACCGGTGGGACGGCACCTGGTACCACGGCGACTGGGTCGAGGTCGATGACAATGACATTTGGTACGTGCGCGGCCGCAGCGACGACACCCTCAAGATCGCCGGAAAACGATTGGGCCCGGCGGAGGTCGAATCCGTCGTCAACGGCGTCGACCAGGTCGTCGAGTCCGCCGCGATCGGCGTCCCCGACGACATCAAGGGCGAAGCACTGGTGGTGTTCGCCCGGGTCGCCGAAGCCAAGCAGGGTGAGCACGCCGAGCTTCCGGCCACCATTGCCGCCGAAGTCGGACGGCAACTTGGAAAGCCTCTGACCCCCAAGCAGGTGCACATCGTCGACTCCCTTCCCCGTACCCGCAGTGGGAAAATCCTGCGCCGGGTGATCCGGGCTGTCTATCTCGGCAACCCATCCGGTGACACGTCCTCCCTCGACGATCCCGCCGCCCTCGATCTGATCAGGACCCTCTCATGAGCGCACGCAAGCTCGGGGCGATCATCGGTACTGCCGAGGTGCCGGCCCGGCGCACTACCCCCGGCGTCTCCACGCTCGAAATTATCGCGCAGGTATGCCGGGCCGCGGTCGCCGACGCCGGCCTGACACCGTCGGCGATCGACGGCGTCATCTGCGGCCCACAAGTCGGCGAGACCCCGCAACACGTGCCTGCCACCATCGCCGAATACCTCGGCTTGCAACCACGATTCGCCGACGTCGTCGACCTGGGCGGTGCCGCCGGCGCAGGGATGGTCTGGCGTGCGGCCGCCGCCATCAACGCCGGCATGTGCGAGACCGTGCTGTGCGTGCTGGGCAATACCCGCAAGCCCGACCGGGTGCCCCGGTCCCCGAACCGCAACCCGATCCGGGAGTTCGACGTCCCCTATGGGGCCAGCGGCGCGAATCAGGCCTACGCGATGATCGCGCAAAAGCACATGGCAGAGTTCGGCACCACCCCCGAGCAACTCGCGAACGTAGCGGTCAAGGAACGCGCGAACGCCCAACTCAACCCGGATGCCGTGTTCTACGGCAAGCCGTTGACCGTCGACGACGTGTTGTCCTCGCCGATGGTGATGTCACCGCTGCGTCTGTTCGAGATGGTCATGCCGTGCGGCGGCGCCACCGCCCTGGTGGTCACCTCCGCCGAGCGGGCCGCCGACTACCCACACCCACCGGTGTATCTACTCGGCGCGGGCGAGCGCGTCACCCACCGCGCCCTGAGCCAGGCACCGAACCTGACCACCTCCCCGCTGGCACCGGCCATCGCCGACGCCTACCGGATGGCGCAGGTAGGACCGTCCGATCTCGACTTCCTCTCGATCTACGACTGCTACTCCATCGTCGTCGCCATCACCGCCGAAGACGCCGGACTCTGCACCAAAGGCGAGGGCGGGCAGTGGGTCGCCGAGCACGACTTCTCCGCGACCAGCTCGCTCCCGGTGAACACAAATGGTGGCCAATTAGCCTGCGGTCAAGCAGATCTCGCAGGCGGCATGACCCACATCATCGAAGCGGTGCGGCAGCTGCGGCACGCCGCTGGCCCACGTCAGGTCGCCGACGCCGAGCTGGCGTTGGTGACCGGCAACGGCGCCACGATGAGCGAGGAAGTCGCACTAGTGCTAGGAGGAGCGAACACATGACCACGACAGTTGCCCGTGCGGTGCCGCGGCCGGGTCCGGTGACCACGACCGTGACCGAGCCGTACTGGAAGTGCGCCGCCGACAGTGAACTGTGGATCCAACAGTGTGAGGACTGCCGGCGCTGCCAGCACTACCCCGCCGGGATGTGCCGGAGCTGCTGGTCGGAAAACCTCGACTGGATCCGAGCCGCCGGCACCGGCACCGTCTGGACGTTCACTGTGGTCAGCAAACCCGGCCACCCGGCATGGGAACAGGACACCCCCTACGTCCTGGCCCTGGTCGAACTCGACGAGGGCCCCCGCATGATGACCAACATCATCGACTGCGACCCGGCAACCGTGCACGTCGGCCAGCGGGTGCAGCTCGCACCGAACATCCCTGGATCCGAGCAGCCCCCGCTGCAATTCCACCCCCACAACTCCCTACCGCGATCCTGACAACGGACGGACATCGCCATGACCACCTCCACCCCCCAAACCTCGAGCGCCGACATGCAACGGCGGGCGCGTCTGGGCAGCTTCATCGGCACCACGATCGAGTGGTACGACTTCTACCTCTACGGCACCGCGGCCGCACTGGTCTTCCCGCATCTGTTCTTCCCCTCCTACTCCCCACTGACCGGCACACTGCTGGCGCTGCTGACCTACTCGGCCGGATTCATCGCCCGCCCCCTCGGCGGTGTCATCATGGGGCACTTCGGTGACCGCATCGGCCGCAAGGCGATGCTGGTGTCCTCCTTGATGATCATGGGTGTCGCCACCACCCTCATCGGGGTGCTCCCGACCTTCGCGGTCGCCGGGATATTGGCGCCGATCCTGCTGCTCGTCCTCCGCATCGTGCAGGGATTCGGTGTCGGCGGCGAATGGGGCGGCGCCGTCCTGGTCGCGGTCGAACACGCACCCCCGAGTCGACGCGGACTGTTCGGCGCATGGCCACAGGCCGGTGTTCCTGCCGGACTGCTGTTGGCCAACGGGGTCTTCATGAGCCTGACGCTGACCCTGTCCGACGAAGCGTTCATGACCTGGGGTTGGCGCGTGGGGTTCCTCGCCTCCTCCGTGATGATCGCGATCGGTCTGCTGATCCGGTTGAAGATGGAAGAGACCCCCGACTTCCAGAAGGCCAAGGACGACGGGCACATCGCGAAATTCCCGATCGTCGAGGTGTTCCGCAAGCAGTGGAAGCAGGTCCTCCTCGCCGTCGGAATCAAGATGTCACAGAACGCGATCTTCTACATCATCACGGTCTTCGCGCTGACCTACGTCACCACCGTCCTAGAACTCCCCCGCTCGGTTGCGCTCATCGGTGTCCTCGCCGCGTCCGTGGTCAGCATGTTCACCATCCTGTTCTTCGGTCGCCTGTCCGACGAGTACGGTCGCCGTCGGGTGTATCTGATCGGCGCGGTCCTCTCGGCGCTGTTCGCGTTCCCGTTCTTCCTGCTCATGGACACCAAGAGCTCCCTGCTGATCTGGGCGTCGATCGTGATCGGATTGGTCTTCCACGACCTCATGTACGGCCCGCAGGCGGCGTTCATGTCGGAGCTGTTCGAACCCGAACTCCGGTACACCGGAGCCTCGGTCGGCTACCAGATGGCCTCCCTGCTCGCCGGTGGACTGTCCCCGGTCCTGGCGGTGCTGCTGCTCGGGCTCGCCGACAACCGCCCCTGGCCGGTCGCCCTGTACATGGTGGGGCTGAGCGTGATCACGATCATCGCCACGTACTTCTCCCCGGAAACCCACCGCGGGAACCGCAGACGCGGAAACCCAGGCTCCGCCGACTTCCCTTCCGCCGGCCAGTCCGACGTGCACGATGCCGGCAACGTCCTGACCAGCCGGTCCTGAAATAGAAAGTCATCACCTCCATGATCACCGCGCCGTCGACCAATCAGCAACGCGCCCTCATCGCCGCTGTCCAGGTGCTGGGACTGTGTGTCTGGTTCTCCGCCACCGCCGTGGTCCCCAACCTGCGGTCGGAATGGGGTATCGGGTCGACGGCCGCGGTCTGGCTGACCGCTTCGGTGCAGATCGGATTCGTCGCCGGGGCGGTCACCTCCACCCTGTTCAACCTTGCCGACCGGATCGCGCCCCAGTACCTGCTTGCCGCCAGCGCATTCGGTGCCGCAGTGTGCACCGCGGCGCTGGCCCTATTCGTAAACAACCTCTCGGCGGCAATCCCGCTGAGATTTCTCACCGGCGTCCTGCTCGCAGGTGTGTACCCGGTTGGCATGAAACTCATGGCCTCCTGGTCGGAATCGACCGACCGGGGCCGTGCGTTCGGGGTGCTGCTCGGAGCCCTTACCCTCGGTTCCGCTCTGCCCCACCTGATCAGCGGACTCGGCCCGCTGCCCTGGAGGACGGTGATGATGGCCGCGGCCGTCCTCACCGCAATCGGTGCCCTCATCGCCGTCCTCCTGATCATCTCCGGCCCGCACCTGGACACCCGGCCGATCACCCCCAGCGCGCGGTACGCGATCGCCATGTTCCGCGAACGCGGACCCCGGCTGGCGAATATCGGCTACTTCGGACACATGTGGGAGCTCTACGCCTTGTGGACCTGGATGTCGATGTTCGTCCTCGCCGGCCGCGAACAACGCGGCACCGGCCCGGTCACCACCACCACCAGCATCATCGCGTTCGCCGCGATCGGTCTCGCCGGCATCGCGGGCTGCCTGCTCGGCGGGTGGGCATCGGACCGGTTCGGCCGCTCCCCCGCCGCAGTGACAGCACTGGTGATCAGCGGCGCGTGCTGTGTCCTGTCCCCGTTGTTCTTCACTGCGCCGACCGGTGTGCTCCTCGCGTTTCTGCTGGTGTGGGGTGCCGCCGTCATCGCCGACTCCGGGGTGTTCTCCACCTCGCTCAGCGAAACCGCCGACTCCCGATTCGTCGGCACCGCCCTCACCGCGCAGACAGCGATCGGGTTCCTGCTCACCGTCGTAACGATCCAACTCGTCCCCGTCACCGCCGACCTCATCGGTTGGCGCTACGCCTTCCTGCTCCTCGCCCCCGGACCGCTGATCGGCGCCGTGGCGATGGCAGCTCTGCGTGCTCGCACCACCCCCGCGTCCCACAACGATTCCAAGGAGGAACACCATGCCCAACACCTCGACTCGCCGCACCCCGACAGTTGGCCAGACTGCGGAGCTCTCCCGCACCGTCGGTGACAACGACATCGCCCTGTTCACAGAGATCAGCGGCGACCGCAACCCCCTGCACTACGACCAGGCTGCCGCCGAAGCTTCCCGGTTTGGGGAAATCGTCGTGCAAGGGGGCATCACCAGCGCCATCCTCAACGCCGTTGTCGCCGAGGAGCTCCCCGGGCCGGGCACGGTGTTCTTGAACGTGAACTGGGCGTTCAAGGCACCCGTACGACCCGGCGACATCATCACCGGGCGGGTCGAAGTCACTGCGGCACGTGAGGACAAGCCGATCACCGAACTCAAGACCACCGTCATCCGCGACGACGGCACCGTTGTCCTCGACGGCACCGCGGTGTGCTACACCATGGACCTCGCCAGCGAGGCCACGCAGTGACCCCCGACGGCTCCCCCGTCCTGGTCTCACTGGCCCGCACGCCCGTCGGCAAATTCGGCGGCGCACTCGCGCACCTGTCGGCGCTCGACCTCGGCGCCGCAGCCGTGCAGGCAGCGCTCGAACCACTCGACGGGCAGGTCAACATCGACCACACCTTCCTCGGCAACGTCGTCCAGGCCGGCAACGGGCAGAACCCCGCCCGGGTCGCCGCGATCCGCGGCGGCGTTCCCACCACCGTGCCGGGCACCACCATCAACGACGTCTGCCTGGCCTCGCTGACCGCGACCGGAATGGCGGCCTCGATGATCCGGAGCGGCGAGATCGACACCGCCCTTGTCGGCGGCTTCGAGTCGATGAGCCGCGCCCTGCACGGCGTGCAGATGCGGGCAGCAGCGAAGGTGGGGCACGGCGGACTGGTCGATCTGCTCGTCAACGACGGACTGTGGTGCGCGGTCTCCGATTCCGGCATGGGCGAGATCTCCGACCAGGCGAACCGAGAGCACGGCATCACCCGTGCAGACCAGGACGAATTCGCCTGCGCCAGTCACCGCCGGGCGGCCGCGGCCACCGAGTCCGGGCGGTTCAAACAGGAGATCCGCACGTTGACCGACATCCTCGACGCGGACGAAGGCATCCGCCCCCGCAGTACCGCCACCAAACTCGCGACCTTGCGCCCGGCGTTCACCGAGGTCGGCACAATCACCGCAGGAAATGCCTCGCAGATGTCCGACGCCGCCGCGACCGGAGTGCTGATGTCCCTTGGTGTCGCCGACTCCCTCGGACTGGACCCGCTGGTCGAGGTCGTCGACCGAGTTGTCGTTGCCGGCCCCGACCCGTCGCTGCACCTCAAACCCGCGGCCGCCGCCCGCGTCCTACTCGACCGGAACGGTCTGAGCACCGGCGATATCGGGCTCTGGGAAATCAACGAGGCCTTCGCCGGAGTCGTCCTCGCCTCCGCCCGCGATCTCGGCATCGACCTCGACCGGGTCAACGTCAACGGTGGCGCGATCGCCCTCGGCCACCCCCTGGCCGCCTCCGGATTCCGAATTCTGATGACTCTCGCCACCGAAATGCGACTGCGGCAACAGGAATTCGGAGTTGCCACAATCTGCGGGGGCGGCGGCCAGGGGCAAGCCGTTTTACTGCGGCTCCCAGAGCACTGACCCGTCGTGCCGACATCGCATCCGCAGCATTAACGCCGACATCCGCTGGTGCACGGGTTCGAGATCAGCCGGTGGCGGCAACTATGACCATGGTCATCGCATAGTTGCCGCCGCGACACCGGCGGCGCTGCCAATCTCTTCGAACGGGCCACGCGGACCAAGTCGCCCGCCTGCGGGAGATTGCCCACTCGGTCGACAGAGGGATGGTGCTTCGAGGAGCGACGTCCGACCTTATCGCTGACCGGTTTGACCACTCGATCCAGAGTCCTCACGACAAGGGGCGGCGACCGGCACGCGGCGGCGAACATCTAGGTAGCCGTGCTGAAAAGGCATGTTCGCGATCCAGTTCCTCCCGATCCGGTCCGAAGGAGCGGACGCACGCAATACGCCGCAGGATCACTGCGAGGGCGTGACGGCCTGCGGTCCTCGATCGGTCTCGCAGATCGCGTCGCCGAGACCCTCAGCCGGAATCTGGGCTTCTGAGCCTGTTCGTGATCACTTTCTTCGCTGTCGCGATCACGATCTTGCTTATCCGAGACGACGAGCACTACGTGGCTGTGGCAACGGCGGGGTGGCCTGCTCCCAAGGGTCGGCGAACAGACCACCACGCGTTATACCGCTGCCTTCTCAGCGGCAGTCAGGTGGGCAATCAATTCGTTATTGAACCGCTCACCGATCCGCTGGACAGCATGTGGACTACCCTCGAATAGGACTCGCTTGGCATGCAACACCTCGGCCAGAGCATCAGCGACATCCTCGAATCCCGGTGTGCCACCGCCAGTGACTATCAGCTTGGGAAATGACGTCGTAGCGAGCACGTCGACTGGAACCCCGGTGAGCCAAGGACGCTCAGTGGTGAGGTTACCGATAGCTTCAGCGAGAGGCGGCGGCAGTGGTGACGGCAACTGCATCCTCACGTTGAGAACTTCGAGAAATCCGGCGGCGAATGTCTCCAAGTCAGTGGGATCGGCTGCTTCAAAATGCTCGCGTATTGCTGTTGCAAGTTTGTCGGCCGCAGGGCGGCCAGCCCCGTTCGGCAGTGCGGGGGGCTCGATCACGGTCAGTGATCGGACTTTCTCGGGGGCCAAGGCAGCCGCGCGCATCGCTACGACACCTCCCATGGAGGTTCCAACGAGGTGAGCGCCCTCCGCGAGGAGGTCAACGATGTCGACGGCGTCTCGGTCTGGGTCCACTCGGTCAGTCGACGGACTTGGTGCGTATCCGCGCCGATAGGGAGCGACGAGTTGATAGCGGTCGGCAAGAACCTGCTGTTCCGCGAATGCCGCGGCAGCAGAGTTCAGGCTTCCGTGGACGAGTACAACGCGCGGGCCACGATTGCCCCAACGCTCAGCGGCAAGTGCACTCATCGGCGATCAGCCTTGCTCGGCGGCGATGGCCGCTGCCGCGGCGAACACCCCGTTGTCGACGTCGAGTTGGCGGGACTCGAATTTCCAGCCCTGCGACGTCCTGACGAGAACGTCGTTGTAGACCCCGGAGGCGATGATGTGCGGCGCCTTTTCCACCTGCACCTTGAGGACCACGCAGTAGGACGTCGCGCGGTCACCATCACCTTCGATGACGTAGTTCGACATCAGATGGCGTGCACCGTCTTCCTTGCCCGCGGCGATATGACCGACGATGAACTCCTTGATGGCCGCGTGCCCGGTAAAGGTGCCATAGGTGGCGATGAATCGGCCATCGTCAGCCCAACAGCCGACCCATTCATCGACTGCATGCTGATCGAGATAGCGCATTTGCGTGTTCGACAAGGTCTCGATGGCGACCTTGTCATCGACGGACAGTGGCATGGAGCTTCTCCGTTCGTGAGGTGTGGCCGAGTGAGCCACGTCTCACGCTAGTACAACTAGTGTGTAGTATACAAGTACGTCACATACCAAAACCCAGGTAAGGTGGCGGCATGTCGAAGCTGGCGGGTATTCAGGCAGTCGAGCGTCCCCCAACCCTCTCGCGCCGGGCGTATCTCCAGATTCAGCAGGCAATCCGGGATGGGGTTCTCAAGTCTGGAGTCATGTACTCGGAGAACGAGCTCGCGGAACAACTGGGTATGTCTCGCACCCCCGTACGCGAGGCGGTCATCTCGCTAAGTCGTGAAGGCATTATCGAGATTGCAAGCCAACGCGGATTCCGGTTGCGTGAGTTGAGTGTGCTCGAGCGCACTGAAATATTCGACCTCCGTGCACTGCTGGAGCCATACGTTGCCGGACGTCTAGCAACCACGCGAACGGCCGAGCAGGTAGATCAGCTGAGGGGACTTCTCGACGAGCAACAATTACTCGTCGAAAATCCCAAGGACCCCCAGACCTTCTTGGACCTTGACGAGCGGTTCCACCTCCTCCAGGCCGAGTACCTCGGACTCGAGCGCACCAGATCAACCATGGCGAACCTCCGCGGCGCCATGTGGCTACTGGGATTTGAAGCACTCAGCCTGCCGCATCGCTATGCGGACGTCGTCCGTGAACACCGCGCGATTCTCGATGCGATCGAACGCGAAAACTCAGAGGACGCCCGACGGGCCGCGCACGAACACATCCTCCAGACCGCACGGGCCGCGGACCATCTCGACCGCTGACAAACTGCGATCCAGTCGGACCTCGGGCCTGAGACTTCACGCCATCTGCGCCAGGACCACCCTGCCGGCAGTGACAACGGTGGGTGGGAACTGGTTCTGGTCCACCGTCCGTGACGGCCCCAAGACTGCGTGTTGCAGTTGTTAGTCGCGATGACGACGTGGGTTGCGTCCATGAAGATG
>NZ_LTCZ01000126.1:0-12895 GCF_001583455.1 Rhodococcus sp. LB1
GCGTCTCGATACAGCTCGCACGCGTTTGCCAACATGATGGATGGCAGCTCACCTTCCTGTGCGCCGTCGAGCGTTCCCGCGGTGATGCGGATGGCGGGCTGGTCGCCAGGAGTTGGTCCGTCGACGCCCATTCTTCGAGGTTTCCGAAGAGGTCTTCCGAGTGCAATCGCGGTCGGAGCGGTCCCTCCCGCAAGCGCACATCTGCCGGACTTCATGGCCGCGCCGGCTGGAGGGGTGGGTGGACGGTGCCCGGATCCGCCGGTGGGTGAGGGGAACACTGCGGGGGTGGTTGAGCTTCGTCGCAGGGGTGCTCGGTTCGAGGCAGAACTGTTGTGCCGCTGCGGGGGAGGACCCGGTATGGCGCCCAGGCGCCGGAAGGGAAGGCGCACCCCGTGGCTGATGAGAACGAGGCCCAGGCAGCGTTCGACAACTTCGTAGCGTTGGGGACCACGGGAACGACCGCGGGACGGCGGGCACCGATGTTGCGGCGACCGAACGAGGTCGGACTGGACTACGGGGACGTGACATTCCCGTCGACGTGGTGTGGTCGGTCACGGTGATGTCGGCGTCCGTGTGGGGGAGGGTTTTGGTCGCGCACGGCCCATCGCGGGTTCCGATGGCGGCGAGGCGGTGGCGTGGGTGGGGAGTGGGGGGCTGGGGGCTGGTGATGGTGGGCCTGTCCGGTCATGCCGAGGGGCCACGATCTTGGTGTTGGGGAGGTGGATGTCCGGGGTTCACGATCAGTGATTCGACTGACAGGTATCAATTGTGGGCATGCGGCGCAAGGTAGCCGAGTGGAGAGAAGAAAATTCTTTGGGCTGAGCCGGTGAAGAAGAATGTTGAGGGCGGGCCGTGTTCGGTTGGCTCGGGAGCGGATGGTGTTCGGGCGGGGGTGCGGATCGATGACGTCGATCGGGTCCTTTTTCGATCAGCTTTGTTCGGGATGCGCGTATCCCGAACAATGCCCCGGCTGCTTTGGCGGGTATCGCTCCGTCGACCTGTCTGGGTCGTGTGCGTTCGTTGGTCGATCGTGGGGTGATCGGGGGCTTCCATGCCGATATCGATCCGGCTGCCCTCGGCTGGGACCTGCAGGCGATGATCGCGGTTCGTGTGCAGGCTGGTGCGCGGCGGCATCCGGGGCAGCTCGCCGAGCAGCTCGCCACCGTGGGTGAGGTGTTGAACGTGTACTTCATCGCCGGTGCCGATGACTATCTCGTTCACGTCGCCACTGCGAGCAGTGAGGAGTTGAGGCGTTTCGTTCTCGATCACCTCAGCGCGCATCCTGCGGTGGCCTCGACGGAGACCATCCTGATCTTCGAGCATGTGCGTCCGCGGCTGCGATCGCTTCGGGTCGAGCAGTCTTCGGGCCGTTGAGGGGGAGCGGAGCTGCTTGGCGATGGATGTGATCAGGTGCGTCGGTCGGAGGTTGTTCTTGCCGGTGGTTGGCGTGTCGTTGTCCTGGCGCTGCTCGCGCGTCCTGTTGTGGGGGGCGGGCGGTGGATGCGGTAGTTGTCGGGGTCGTTGTGGCGTTGTGGTGCGGGCTTGGTCGGCTTCCCCCGGTGTGGGGGCGGCGGAAGGCGTCGTCGGGGATGCGTTCGCGGGCTGGTGCCGGCTTCCTCGGTGCACCGTCGGTGGCGGTGTGCGGGGCGGTGAGGTCGGCGCTGTCAGGCTGCGGTGAGGGCTTTGTTGGGTACGGGTCGGTGGCCGGTCCACTGGTCGTCGCCGGCTGTGACGGCAGGGGTGTGGAGGAGCCGAGGCCTGTGGGGTAGTCCTGGGCGCCCGGGGTCTTGGGCGATGTCGACGATGGTGTGGTCGGGCCCTTGGTTGTCGGGGATGCGGTAGGTGGCGGGTGTGGTGGGGTGATCTTTCGGGGAGTCGAGGTTGTTGGCGGTGGGGGTGCGCGCCGTGGTGCGTGTGGTAGGTGGGGAATGTCGATGTCGATGTCGAGGTTGAGTTCTGCGGTGTGGGCCCGCGGCGGGGGTTGGGGGTGAGGCGGCCGGGGTGGGTGGTCGCGGTGGCGGGGTCGGCGGTCACGGGTCGGGGTGGGGTGGGTGTGCGTCAGGGTTCGGGTGGTATGTGGGTTGTCGGTGTCCGAATTCATCGGACATGCGTTCGTTTTTCTGTGGGGGTGGCGGTTCGGCGCCGGTGGCGGGGTGGGGAAGGCCTTGTTACTGGTGCCGTCACCGCCGCGGGTGTGCGTGATCGTGGGGCGTTGGACGGCAGGTGAGGGGGTGACTGCCGCCAGAGGTTGTGAATATGGTTGGTGCGCACGAGTTATCGGACTCGATGTCGGTCATCAGTTTCTAAGATTATGTGCGCCAATGGCATTCACGCAGTCGGCAACGGAGAGATGGCAGATCACCGCACGCCATCGCGCACCCGGCAAAATCAACCATGCGTGGGTGAGACGCATCGGCTTCGCCGATGCGTATGCCACGTCAACGCCTGCTCACTGCTCGCTGCTCGCTGATCAGTGGGCATGTCCACGCCGCTCCTCTGTTGTGTAAGCGGGCGCACGGCTTGCCGCTGATTGGTCTCCTCCTCGGAAGGAGGATCCCGGTACGGGGGCCTGTGTGACACGGAAGCCGCAAATTGTTCTTTCAGTGCTCCTATCCGCAGGTGGTGCCCCCATCGCTTCACGTGGGAGTTTTTTCGCAGGCGTCCCACGGCATTCCGCTTGGCGGACGGTACACATCCGCCGTACTCCCCGGACGCGGAAGCTGTCCTGGCTCAGTGGATCTGGCGAGATCGCAGCGGCCGTACCTGCTGTTCGCCAGGTCTATTGAGTCGCCGCGGCGACTTCGGAGTTAAAGAACGTGGCGAGCATGGAACTCGGTGCCTCGATTCATTCCCGATCGCGGGTGACCACCTCGGATTCGCCAGGTTCGCTGAGCCGTCCGCCAGATAGACCGCAGCACTCGCCAGATTCACTTGTCCGGTGACACGGGATTGTCCTCGGTGTGGAGCTGTGACCTGGGCCGAGGAATTTTGACTGGCGGGATTCAGGTGTGCCTGTCGGCGTTTCGGGGGTTGGTGACATGGCCGCCGGGCGCTGTGTGCCAGTGAATCTTGCTTGAACCGGCGTGTGTTGCCGTCTGCTCATGCACCGTCGGCAGGCTGCGGTGATTCGCATCGGCCCTGCGACTGGCCTGCCGGCCAGGGTGGGGTGAACACGAACCGAGCAAACTACAGTGGCGAGACAGCCGGGATAAGCAAGATTCACTGGCAAAAAGGAAGATCAACTGCCACAGGACATCACTGAGTCGTCGCCAACTTCACCGAGTCAGGACAAAGCATGTCCCGACTCAGTGAAACTGATGCCGCAACGAAGCTCTGACCAGCGATGCATCAGATAGGCCGCGTCGGCTTCTTCGCGCGGGGCTCGACCAATCTGATGCACATGGAACGGCGGCCTGTTGTCGCGATTCTCCTGGTAACGCAGCAGGCGCCATCGGAGCGCTGGTCAGGGAACTCCGCATCAGATCCACTGCGCCGGGCATCAGTTTGACCGCCGCCGGCATCAGATTCACTGAGTGGACATCAGATGCACCGAGCCAGGACAAAGCAGATGTGGACCGGTCGGCCCCTTGACATGTGCGTTACGCTCCAGACAGCGCATCGAAGAGAGCATGGATGGAGCGAAGCCGCCGTTGAATGATTTTTTTTGCGTCCTGGCAACAACTTCTGATGCGTCCTCGCTGCACTTCCCCAGTGGTTTGTTCCAGGTCCCCAGTGGTGTGTTCCAGGCGTAGATCGCGTCGAACTGCTGATCTCACAGAGCTGACATGTTGACCAGGACCGCCCGTCATCGCCGGTTGCCTGCCACACGAGATCGGTCCTGCGACAAACAGGTCGCTGGGTGCGTCGGGCCACTGCCATTCGCCGATGTCGCATCAACAGTGCACGACTGGTAAACGAACTCTCTTATTGCCTCGAGCGATCACCCCAGGTGAGCGCGTCCGGCGGGTCGGCGGATCGTGCCGGTGAATGGATTGCGCGGACAACACAATTTCCGTTGTGGCGGTAGGAGGGCTACGGGTACCGGGCCGCGAAGTGATCCATGTGCTCACGCACGGCCGGCACGTATGCCTGGGTCTGGCCGAATGGTGGAATCCCGCCGTAGGTGACGACGGCGCCCTCCCCGCCGTTGTAGGCGGCGATGATCAGGTCGGTGACCGCGCCCGTAACGGCCCCGCTGTCGTGATGCGGCCGAAGGTAGTCGGCGATGTGGCAGAGATAGTGCCCTTCCGAGGCGATCGCGTCGTACGGATTGAACGGGTCGGCAGCGTTCGGTGGTTCCGCATTCCCGGCACGATCGAGACCGGAATCGGTACCGAAGGCCTTCCAGGTGTCGGGCATGAACTGACTCAGTCCTTCGGCGCCGCCCTGGTTTACGCCATCGCCCTTGCTGACGGCGTTTTCGTTGAACCCGGACTCTTGCTGGACGATGCCGGCAACCAGAACCGGGCTCACCTCGGGGCACAGTGAACCAGCGGCCGAGACTGCGTTGGTGTATTGCGGCGGGATGCTGCCAGGGGCGAGCTCGGTCTGATCACCGACTTCTGTCGGGCACGGCCCGGTGGTGGTCGTTGCGCCCGGAACAGGGCGGTAGTGGGTGTCGGCGGTCGGCATCCCGCCGCCGACGGTGGTGACGTGCACGTGGTCGAAGTGGTGTGCGGTGTAGCCGTGGCGGTCCTCCATCAGCGACCAGTGGCCGGTGCCATCCCAGTAGCGCTGTTGCCAGATCAGGTACTCGACGTTGAGTGCCACCTTGTTCTGTTGGAGGTACAGGGCGATCTTGTCGCCGAGCGCCTTCCCTTGGGCGCTCGCGGAGTCGGGAATCATGATGTCGACCGCGCGGCCGTCGGGGTGGTCCTGGGCGACGTCGCCGGTGGGGCGCCATCCGCCGATGGTGGTGATCTCGGGGAAGGCCGCCGCGATTGTGCGCATGACGCGGATCGAGTCGATCTGCATGTGCGCTTCGCTGCTTTTGTCGGCGGGCGGCGGCGGTAGCTCTCCACCGGTGGAACGAACTCGGCTTCGGAGGTCGTGCCGGGTGTGCGGCGTCGCTGCGGGCCGGCGGGTCGTCGACGACGGGTGGCTCGGCGGGCGGGGGGTTGCCGCAGGTGCCCTGGGCGGTTCGGTGGGCGGCAGGCGGGCCCCGGGCCCCGGGGCTCGGGGATCGGGGATCGGGGGTCGGGCTGGGTGTTGTGGTGCCGGTTCGGCCGGCGGGGTCGTGGGGGCGTTGCGCATCGCTGCGGCCCGGGAGGGAGGCGGGGCTCCCGGCGGCAGGACCGGCGGCTGCGGCTCGTCGAAGTTCGGGTCGAGCACCGGCGGCGATGTCCTTGTTCGGGCTGATCGGATTTCACCGTCGATCTTCGGTAGTGGATAGGTCGAGGACGGCGGGCCGTGACGCGTCCTGGCGCGGGGCCGGGGCGCTCTGTCCGGGTCTGAGGCGGTCGTGGTACCACCACGTCGTTCCATGCCGCGATGAACACGGAAAGTGCGGGGGTCGGTCGGCGTTGATGTATCGGGTGATCGTGGTGGTGAGAGAGACGGTGAGCGTGAGCATCACGGCCAGTGGTGTGAAGCGTGGAGGGACGTGGATGATCATGCGGGCGACGACGAAGGCCGTGACCGCGATCGTTGCACCCACCGCGACGGCGGAGTACCGGATGCGAGTCGGGAGGGTTCTGCCCGCGGGGGCCGAGGTAGTGCGAGTCCTGGCGGGTAGAGCAGGTCGGTTGTTGTCGATCATGTGCTCACTTCCTTCGAGGATGTGTTCGCAAGGGACGAGCACGCGTGAGGCGTCGACGCCGAAGAGGCTGAGGAAAACGGCCCCGAGCCCGTTCATTGCGTTTTGGCTATCGGCGAGCACGAAGATGATGATCGCGACGAGTGACCGTCCGCCGACTGTCAGCGCCTTCGAGAGGTTGCTCTTGGGGGGCTCCGAGGCGATCGCGCGGACGACCAGCGGGGAAGATCACGGGCGAACGCGTTGTCGCCGATCCGGTCCTCGAGGTTGTTGGTGTTCACCTCGGTTTCCTGAGCAAGAAAGTCACCCCCGATGTGGGTGGGCTTGGGCGAAGCGAGTGCGGCGTCGACGACGGTGGACGCAACAGAGATGGGGTTCTCCTCGGGTCGGATGTGGCGAGAGCACTTGAAAGGTGGTGCGGGCGGCGTGAAGAACAATCGTGTGCCGACGTCAACGGGGTATGTGGATAACTTCCTCTCGGGTAGGGCGTTGCGGTGGTCGTGGGCGCAGCGGGGGTGCGTGCTTTTCGGCCTGGTGAGACACGGATGTGCTGGGCGCGGGTATCGGTTGCGTGGGCGGTGAGGTGTCACGCGTGGACCTCTGACGGGTCGTGTGTGGTTCGGTGTGCGGCGCCTGGCTCATCAGGCTGAGGTGGGGTCCGCCGAGCACCGCAACGGGCCGCCCGGTGGGTCGGTGCCCGGAGAGCCCGGCGGAGGAATGGTGGCGGCAGGGCCGTGGAAGCGCGAAATTCAGCGCTGAAATGTGGTGCCTGACCGACCGTGTTCAGGCGCACACGAGTGCGCGTCTTATTGCCCTCGAAATGGGGATCGAACAAGTGGTGCTGCGGCACCGATCGGAGGGTGCTCTGCCGTGGCATGAGAACGGGCGTCCGAATCGAGCGTCCGCAAAAGCGGGGAACCCCACCCCCTTCGGGGGTCACTCCCCCCGGCCCTTCGGGCCTAGGGGGAGTGTACTACTAGAAATTGCGCCGCGCCAACATATTTCGGGACGCCCATGTCACACGCCTGCGGCGGTGCTGTGTCGACCGCGCAGCGGGGCGCCGGTTCGGCGCGCCCTTCGTGGACTCGCCGCGCCGGCATCGGGACCGCGTCGACCGCCGCACCGACCCTGCCGGTATCGCTCGCGGAGAGGCGTCTCACACGCGTGCTCGGACGTGCTCGCCGCAGTGGTCGAATCACCGTCGAAACGCCCGGAACTCGACCGCTCATTCGACCGCTGATTCGAGCGCTCTGCGGCGGGGGTCCGCGACTGCTGTTCGGAGCGCTGCGGCGGGCGGGTCCGCGGCCGCACCCGCACCGCTCCGGCACCGTGCGGCGAACACCGCCGACACAGCGAACGAGTCCCCCTGGATGCCTGCCTCGCCACGGCGTGCGATGCGGCACACACCGGGTCTCGGTGAGCGGCGCGCGGACCGCTGGGATCCGGGGTCGCCGGGATGCTCTACGTGGGACAGCGACGGGCTCGGGACGATTCCTCGAACGCGTCGCCCGGAAGTTATCCACATACCCCGTTGAACCCGGCGCGCGTTTGTTGCCACAGTGCTCCCGCATCACTCCCGCAGTGGTGTCGGACCGAGCGAAAGGGGCCGCGGTGAACGCAAGTCGTGACCCGGTCAAGGACTGGGTGGTTGAGCAGTACCGCGAGATCTTCGGCGACTGCGACACCGCACGCGCAGGCACGCAGGTCGATTCGGACGCCCGACCCGACGCGCATCGGCCGCTTCACCCCCACCTCACCGATCGCTGTCGCCGGCGCCGGCGCGGCGGTGTACGCGCCACGGCTGCTGCCCGCCGTCGACGGCAACGAGACCGCGACGGGCCTCCTCACACAGCTGCACGGCTACCAGTGGCCTTTGCTCGCTGTCGCTGCCGCACTGTGCGCGCTCGATGTGTCCCGCTACCGCGCGCACAAGTGGACTCAGATGCTCGAATCCGTGGTGCGTCAGACCACCGGTCACCTTCCCCAGAAGGTCACCGTGTCACTGGCTCCCCGGCGACGGACCATCTGCCGGGCGGCGATCACACTGCACCCCGGCACAGTGGTCCGGCCCAAGGCGTTTTCACGAGCTGACCCGGGCAATCGAGGAGGCATGCCCTGGCCGCGGCAAGCGGGAGGTCCGCCTCGAGCATGAGGCGCACAAGAATCGAATCCATACCAGCCGCGCCGAAATCATCCCCGACACTCGCTCCCCGCGGCACAAGGCGCTGCAGGCGGCGCTCGATGCCGGCGCGATCGTCAAAGACGCGAAGGTCACCGTCGACTCGGTCGACGAGTATGGCGTCGAGACCGGCTCGAGAACGGCGTCGAGAGCACGTTCGAGCCGTCGATGAACTCCAGTGCCCGCGGCTTCCAGGCAAAGGTTGACCAAGCCCTGGCATCTCTTGCGGGCGTGCACGAGTCCGGCCGCACGTGGACCACGGAGTGGACCCCTTCGCAGGGCCACCTGGTGATGCGGCTCGTGGCTGCGATGCCGGCCAGGGTGGAGCACCCGTTCGCCCTGGTCGACGAGGACCTGCGGCACCTGCCGTATGCGACCGGCGCGGCGGACCTGACGATGTTCTGGGATGTGTCGACGAGTTCGAACAAGCCGCATTGCGTGATCGTGGGCCCGACCGGCGGTGGCAAGAGGTTCGTGATCCGCACGGTTGCTGACCGAGGCGGCGCGCCGTGGCATCCCGTTCGTCGGCGTCGATCCGAAGATGATCGAACTCGATGCCCCTCGGGGGTTACCCCGGCTGTGGCGCGATCGTGTACGACGCGCTCCGCGCGGCAATGTTCGTGCGCGCGCTGCACACCGAGATGATGGCCCGTAACGCCTACATTCACCACAAGAAGATCGAGGGCTCGCAGCTACCGCTGATGATCGCGGTCCTCGACGAGTTCTTCATTCTGTCCGGCAAGTGGCAGCGGCTGGCGAAGACTGGCGACGACGCGACCCGAGAGCGACTCGAGGAACTCGACCCGCTCGGGGCGTGGGCCGCGTGCTCGGTGTCCAGGCGTTCCGGACGCTTCTCTGTTCGGCGGCGCCAGCGGTCACCCTCGTGACAACCCCCGGGCGCCCGTACCGCGGGTGCGGTGCCGGGGGGCCGGCCAAGCGACTACCGACTAAAAGCCCGGGGAATGCGTGGCCCTTCGGGTGGCCGCCCATACGTGAAGACCGCGGCCGCGTTTGGCATCACCGCCGCCTGCGTTGCCGCCGTGGTGGTGGCGAACGACCCGATGGGCGAGGGCAATCCCGATCCGGCTCAGGCTGCGATGACGGCCGCCGCTGCGATCGGCGAGAACGGACTGCCCACGCTCAACCTGCCCGAACCTGAAAGGGTCGAGGAACCGGAGGCCCGCTGCGGTCGGCGACCTTCGCTGCTCCGGGAGGGCAGTTCGTCATCGCGACCGGTGACAATCGGTGTTTCGCCGCTTCGGATAGCACCCGTGCTCGCTTTCGAGGGCGGGAGCATCGCGTCGTTGACGCGTTCGGGCTTCTCGATCGGCGATGCTCCACCGGACGCTTGGTTGTCCAAAACCGTTGATCTGGTTCGTATTCGGGGTCCGAACCGGGGTTCTCCGTCGTGTGGTGGGGTCGTCGGGATGTCGCGCTGGACGCGCTCGTTACCGGGCGGAGCTCAGGTGCAGGGCGTCGGCGGTGGCTGGTGTCGCGTGCCGGGGCGCGAGGGGTCGGTGCTCGCGGCGGCGAAGTCGGTTGGTGTGTCGTTTGCGGTCGTTTTCGGTCATGCCGCCCCAGATTCCGTACGGTTCGCCCGTCGTCAGAGCGTGCTCGCGGCACTGGATGAGTACGGGGCAGTCCTGGCAGATCTGCCGGGCCCGTGATTCGCGGTGACCTCGGGCGGTACCGCGTTCATTGTCGGGGGAGAAGAACACCGACGGTTCGATACCGCGGCACGCGGCGCTGTCCCGCCATCCTTCGGGTCCGCTCAGGACCTCGTGTCTCGGCATGGATGGGGTTCGTGCGGGGAGCAAGTGCGGTTCCTTTCGTTCCCGAACGGGAGGATCTGTGGGCAGATCCGGACTCAGGAAACTGAATTTTCTGTGTTGTCGATGTGTCGTGGGGTATCGGTTGCGGCTCGTTCCGGACAACAAACCGGGCACCTTGGTTTGACGGGTAGTGCGGATGGCCTGGTGTCTGCGCTAGGCGGTCGAGTGTCCAATCCTCGACGGTGACGGTGACGGTGACGGTGGCGGCGTGGCCCCATCGGGGGTGATGCCGTGTCATGGCTCCCGCCTCGGGAGGCGTGTGGCTCTTGTGCTGTACGTATGCGACTTTCCCCTGCCGGCCACCCGGGGTGGGATGGAGGATTGTCACCCGGTGGAAGCTGCGGTGCCCACCGTGAGGGTCGTGACGCTCGATCAGTTCGAGGACAGCTTTCGGGTGGTGGCCGCTCGCGGCGTCGGCAGGGGCGACTTTCGCCGGTCGGCGAGATCGTCGCCAGGAGAATATGCGATCTGCTCTTCGTCGCCGCGGCGGTTGCCGCGGCCCTTCGCCACAACATCATCGATTGTACGGACCTATCGATCACCAAGGGTTTGAGGGAGAACGGCGATTGTTCCGCGAGCTCGGTCCCCGTGTGAGTCGAGCCGATCCTCGGGTGACTGACCGGCTATCCGTCGCTCGACCGGATGCTCGCGACCGAAACCCCGGTCGTGGCTGCCCGCGACACCACCGGCGGGCTGCGCGTGACGTTCGCGCGGACCTTCCGCACCGTATCCCGAGGTGAAGACGGTGCGCGCCCACGGTCGGAAACCGCTCGATGATCGGTGTCCCTCTCGACCTCTACCTCTGACACCGAAGGGTTGTCCCGTCCCGTCCCGGGTCGCCGAAGCGCCGCCGATGCCGACCGAGGCTGCGGGTGAGACGCAGTGCCCGGGCTGGCAGAGGTGAATACCCGATCGGGTGCGGCGGCAGGATGCGTCGGATTGTCCGACGCGTCGACGACAGCACGGGCATCGTGTCGTTCGCCGCCTGTCCGATCAATCCGGCTATGGCACAGCGCATTCCATGTTCAGTGATGGGATAGTTCCGTCCGGAGGCGCCCGTGATGTTCATGTCGAAGTTGCGGTGACCGTCGAAGGTCCGCAGGCTGCTCGTGGGAACTGGTGCTCGGCGATCGACCGCCCTGCCTCGAGCACGTGACGGGCGAGTCCGGGCGGCCCCGGCTTCGGGTGAGCGGTGCCGTGCTGTGACGCCGACGCGGGCAGTCGGGTCCGCGATCCCGTTCCGGCGTTCGCTGGCCGCGACGCAAGGGGCACCGGATGCGATCGGCCGCTCTGTCGACCTGGCCTGGTGGCACGTGCCCGTCCCCGGTCACTTTCGGGGTATGCAGCCGGATGATCTTCCCGCCGCGAGCGCGGCCTTCACGTGCCGGAGCGCGCTGGGCGAGATCGGTGGAAACGCCTGAGGAGATGTCAAGATTCACAGGCCGTGCCGGTACCCGGCGCCTACCGTGAAGAACCTGAGGCCGCCCGTGCGGCGGGACGTCTAGTTCGGAGCGCGCCAACCGGCCCACGGCGTACCCCTTCGTCACCATCGTCGCGGTGTGGTCAAAAGGGCGCCACCAGGTCAATGCGCCGGCAAGACGCACTGGTGGGTCCCCGGGTTCCACTCGTATCCCACTGCCGAGCGGCGAACCAGGCGGCTACCGGCACGTTCGGAATCGTCGGATCGGGCGAGGGCCGGTGGAATGGCTGTTGAGTGTCTCTGGGGATGACGAACATCGGGTCCGTTCGTCAATCACGTTGCCGATCTGGCTGTCGGCATCGGCGCGGGGTTGATCTTGATGGTCTGCACCGTCGGTGTGACGAGGAACTGATGGGTGCACGGCGAGTCGCCGGCACCATCCCCGTGCCCCCTGGCATTGGTCACCGATGCGATCGGCAGGCGCCCTCGGTGCGCTGGACCGATGCGTTGTCGGCTCGAGGAGTGAACCGGTTGGATAGGGGTATCCGATGCGCGTGCTGCCGCGTGCCCTCGGACGGCAAACCCGCGCGAGAGCCCGGACCCTCCGGCCGCCTGACTCCTCCGGCCGACTGACCCCTTCGGTCGGAGGGTTCCCATCTGGACCTGATCCGCATGCTGATGGAAGACTTGGGGCAGTAGCGGATTCGACCGTGCATTTCGCCAACGGCCGCATCCGGCACCTTTGCGCGGACGAACTCATACTTGGCCGCCGCCGCCCCACCACCGGCGTATCGCGAGATCGCCGATTCGCTCAGTGGCGACGATCCGTTCCACTCGAGGAACCGCCGACGCGGCGTTCCGGTAGCCGGCCCCGGCTGAAGCCGGTCGGCCTCGTAGACGGAAATCGAGCGCCGCGCCAACCTCGAAAATCCTTCCTGCCCAAGGATCGTCTCGACAGGACGGCCTCCACGCAAAATCGCCTCCGGGTAGAGCCGGGACTATTTGCGTTTTCGGGTCGGTAGATGGTGGTGCCGATGACGAGAGCGCGGTTACCTCGACATCGGTCGGTGCGGGGGACGGTCGGGTCGCAGGTATCGGACGTTGCGGGTGCACGCGGTCAGTTCGGAGAGGGCCTGGTGTAGTTGGCCGGTGACGTCCCACACATCGGGGACGAGGTTTCGGCAGGTGATGATGCCGACGTCGAGGTGCCGGCCGTAGGACATGGCGGCGATGGTGATGCCGCCGGCCATGTCGCTGACGGCGGAGACGGGGAAGTTCCCGGTCACCTCGATGCCCGCGGCATACAGCGGCCGAGCAGGGCCGGCGGCGTGGGAGATGATCAGGTTGACCGGTGGCGTGGGCATGGTCAGTGCCCGCAGCGGTGTGCGCGAGATCGGACCGCGCAGTGCTCGCGGCAGCGCGGCACCGAAGTCGCGGACGAGGGTGGCGGGTGCGGCGCGGAAAGGTTGGGGTGCCGCCGTGAGCGAGGTGTGCACCTTGTGCAGGCGGCGGGCCGGGTCGGCTTCGTTGATCGGAAGGGCGATGGGCAGGAGGGAGAGCCGATGGTCGGCGGCCGCGACCTGTGCGTCGGTGCGCCGCGCGATCGGCATGGCCGCGGCCAGCGCCGTGTTTGGCGGGGCATCGTGGTCGATGAGCCAGCGACGCAGCACGGTGGTGCACAGCGCCGTCACCACGTCGTCGACGGTGAA
>NZ_LTCZ01000127.1:0-14264 GCF_001583455.1 Rhodococcus sp. LB1
GGACGGCGCCGTCCTGACGTTCGATCTGTCCGGGGACGGCGAGATCGACATCTCCATGGTCGTCAAGGAACCCGGACCCGACGACACGCTGTCGGTGGGCCACCTTGGCCTGCCGCTCGACACGGTGCCGCTCGCCCACGCCCTCGCACCGTATTCGCGGCTCATCCTCGACGTCCTGCACGGCGACAGGTCGCTGTTCACGCGCCCCGACGGCTTGGCGCACGTCTGGACCGTCGCCGACGCGCTGCTGCGTGACCCTCCCCCGGCCAAGCCGTACCCCGCGGGATCCATGGGACCGCCGGAGGCCGAAGATCTCGCCCAGCCCTGCGGGTGGCTCGTCACCGGTTCATCGGACTGACCGGCGGCTGAAGGCTATTCCGCCGCCGATTCGACGGTGTCCGCCTTCGCAGGAACCGGGGCCGACTTCCGGAAGTCGGCGTACGCATCCGCGAGATCGAGCACCCATCGGCGCGGCGACGTGCCCTGGGGCGGCGCTATCCACTCGGTGTCGAGGACGTCGGACGCGACCGGGTCGTCGATCCAGCGGGCGAGAATCCGGGCACGTTCGGCGGTCGATTCCGGAAGGTCCTGTTCGTCCGTGTCGAGCATGCCCGCGCCCGCCTGCAGGTACAGCGCATCCATGACATGCGCGACGGCGTCGGAGGCACGGAGAACGGTCGTGCTCCCCTTGCCGTCGCCCTCGACCACTTCGGGGAACCGTGCGACGAGCACCGAATGCAGAGTGTTCATGCGGCGCAGATCCTGCCGTGCGCGCAGCCAGGTTTCGACGAGCACCCAGACGGTGCCGACCGACACGACCACGGCCGAGACGGTGTACGCCGACGAGGAACCGACGGCCCACGTCTCGCCCGACACCTCACGCACCAGTCCGACGACAGCCGCCGCCAGGACGATTACCGATCCGACGACGATCAGTGAGATTCCGCGGCCGAGCGGCGTCCACGCGACGTGCCGAACCCCGGTTACGACCACCGCGGTCAGCGCGATCACGATGAACACCAGCGCCGGAACGGGATACCCACCGGCAAGCCCGATTCCGAGCACCACGGCCACGGTGTAGACGACCACGGCGACGGCACGCAGCGCAGGACGCGGGAGTATCGGCCACACCGAGATCGCGCCGACCGCGCTCGCGGCGGCGAACAGCGTCCACGCCAGTTCGAGGATGATCTCCGACAGTCCGACCCCCGGGGCCACGGTGTCGAGGCGTCCGGCGACGTCCGGAACGGCCAACGTGGACGCGAGGGCCGCGCTGGACACCGCCACCACCATCGCCACGCGAAGCGGCGTCGGCTGACGCGCGGCGACCCGGCCGATCCGGGCACCCGCGGCAGTCCACACCATGAGCGCAACCAGCCAGCCCATCAGCCGATCGCCTCGTCGTAGCGGAGCACGGACACGGGAGTTCCGCGCCCCCGCATCGTGTTCAACCGGATGAGCAGCATCGACGCGAACGTCTCGGCCTCCCACTCCGCCACCACGTCGGACGGCTGCTCGTCTTCCCGCCGTCGCGACCGCTGGCTGAGCATGTAGGCGATCAGATCGTCACCGGCTTCGAGCGTCGCGGCGACGATCTCGGCTCCTTCGTGTCGAAACACGATGTGACCCAGCTCATGCGCAAGCGTGCGGTCGAGGTCCGGCAGGCCCGGCGCCAGCACGATCACGTCCCGGTCCGGGTACGCGCGTCTCTGGCCGCACACACCGGGCGCCATCGGCTTCGTGAAATCGAGTTCGATGGGACGCTGCCGTTCGCGGGCCACCGCGTCCACCACGTGCCGGAGTGATACCGCTTCGGCCCGGGCCGCCGCGTCACACACCGCGTCCACGGCTGCCGCGACCCGACGATGAGATCTGTTCGCCCCCACGACTACATCCCTCCACTCGAAGCGGACGGGAAGAACTCCGCCCGCGCGGCCGCGATGCGCGCCTGTTGTGCGCGAGCACCCTTGAAGGTCAGCGCACCCGCCCCGCCGGCGCAGCACAGCAGCACGCCGACCCCACCGAGAACGGTGATCGCAGGCAACGGCTCACTGTGGACCACAGGAACCATTCCCGGCGGCGCGGCGGCCGGATCGTTCTGGGCCGGTGCCCCCGCAGCGGGCGACCCTCCGTCGCTGCTCGGGGTCCCGCCGGCAGGGCGATCCTGGGGTGCGGAATCCGCCGGACCGCCCGCCCCCGGGGCTGCCGCGGCGGCTCCGGAACCGGACCCGGAACCTCCGGCCGCCGCTCCCCCGGACGCCGGAGGTGCGGCAGGATTCTCGGAGCCCGGGGCGGCAGCATCGTCACCCGAGTCGTTTCCGGAACCGTCACCGGACGTGTCCGGGCGCGCGATGTCCGGTTCGGCCACGGGCGGCAACTTGATCGGACGGGGCGGAGCGACCACGACCCGTGACGTCGAAGGATTCGACGTCTCCGTGGGTTCGGCGGTCGCGGACGGTTCCGTGGTCTCGGACGGCTCGGCCGTCTCACTGGGCTTCTCGGTCTCGCTGGGCTTCGCGGTCTCGCTGGGTTCCCGTGTCTCGCTGGGCTCTCCGCCGCCACCGCAGCCGCGGCGACTCTCGCACGGCGGATGAGGATGCCGGGGCTTGCCGCCGCCAGACGACTCCGAGGAACCGTCGTCGCATCGACTACTGGCACAGTCGTGGTACTGGGGGTCGGCGGAGGCGTCGGACGGGAACACCGAGACGGTGACCCAGCCGAGCCCGGACAAGAAGGCCAGCGCCAGTCCGACCATGGTCAGCCTTCGAACAACACGACGCGCGCTCACTGTGCACCCCCCTCGTATTCACGACACCACGTCTACGGCGACGTCGCAGCTGTCATGGTAACGAGCGAACCGAGCGGAGGTGCTGGTGGTGCCGGTGTCGGGGAACCGGCACCACCAGCGGTGCCCGAGCCAGGTGGGACTCGAGCAGCTTCCGAGAACCCCTGCGGGTTCGGCGGTGTCGCCTGGAGGTGCTGATCGGTCAGCGGAAGGTCGGCATTTCCGACGCGGCCCTCGCGACTTCGGTTGGTCGGCCGGAGTTCACAGGACGTTCACCAGCAACATCGTCGCGGTGATGGTCGCGACCACCGTCGCCGGCTCCAAGAACTTCGAGATCTTGTCCATTGCCTGCATGTATTTCCACCCCGTGCGATCGACCCCTTGATGACCTACGGACAGTACACAGCATCCAGTTACCTTTTGGCAAATCGGAGAGTCGGGCATTCGCGCAGCGGCCTCGCTCGTGCACCCCGACGATGGCGCTCACCTGGGCCGGAATGCAGAAAAGGCGCCGGAATGCAGAAGAGGCACTCCCTCCGGATGGAGTGAGTGCCTCTTCTGTGGTGGAGCTGAGGGGAATCGAACCCCTGACCTCTTCGATGCGAACGAAGCGCGCTACCAACTGCGCCACAGCCCCGCGCGGATCCTGCGATCCGCTCGGCAAACTCTAGCAGGCCACCCGCGGCGGGAGCGAATCGCCTACACCGACGTGGCTTTCGGCCCGATTCGCCCGCTTACTCACCGGCAGCTCGGCGCATCGTGGCCTGCTGCACAGGGGCGTCGTCGAAGTGTTCGAGATGATCAAATTCGGGGTCCTCGTCGTCCACTTCGAGGACGACGGCACCCGGACGCCGCAACCGGGCCGGGATGAGGCGGAGTTCCTCGTCGCTGCGGGACTCGACACCCAACCGCGAACGGTTGAGACGCGCGGTCCGCCGACGACGGATCTCCTGCTCGATCTGGACCTGCCGGCGCAGATACGCCAAGTAGCCGAAGAGGCCGACCACACCGGCCGCGAATGCCCACCACATCAGCGGCGAGATGATCAGCCCCAGCGCCGCCGACATGATCGTCGCGAAAACCAGCCCGAGAACCGACCGCTGCCGGAACGCGTACCGGGCCTCCCGCGCGATCGCGTCGGCCTCGGGATCGAAGCCGCCACGCCCGCGGCGCGCCGGTACGTACTCACCGACCGGTGCCCGCTCACCGTCGAACTCGTCTTCCTCTGCGTGAGTGTCCACAAGGTCCTCCGCGTCGTAGCCGTAGTGGTCCGGTTCCGGTTGCCAGTACGGGTCGCTGCGGTGTCCAGCCGCGGGTCCACGCTGCACGGGACGTTCGTCACCGCGGTGCAGCACACGCGTCGCGAGTGCTGCGTCACTGGTTTGCCGAATCCGGGGGCGGTTGTTCACCAGCATCGGGACCAGGACGAAGAGCCACACGACGACGAGCCCGATCCAGAGAAACGAGTTCGGCATACGGCGACCTCCTCCCAATCGTCTACCAGCATGGATACCGCTGTTGACCCACCCAGGCTAACCGCATGAACACGCACATCTTCGCAGACGCGCCGATCTCACCATACTCAGGTGTCACATGCGTAACGCGAAAATGTGGTGCTCGACATGCCCCGAGACGGCAGAGGGAACGATCCGGCAAAGACTCGCCGAAAGCGGAGCCCCGGTCAGGAAGCTTTGATACCGTGAGATAACTGCCGCGTAGCTGGACATTTGTCCATGTCCGCTACGGCGGTCACGCCCAGGTGGCTTTGCCACTCCGCACGAGCGAATCCGCCACCGTGCCGGGCACGTCCTCGACGGTCATGCCGACCAGAATGTGGTCGCGCCACTGCCCGTCGACGTCCAGGTAGCGCTTGAGGAGACCCTCCTCGCGGAAACCGACGTTGCGGAGCACCGCCTGGCTCGCCAGGTTCTCCGGACGCACGGTGGCCTCCACCCGGTGCAACCCCACGGGTCCGAAGGCATGATCGAGCCCCAGCGCGAGTGCGCCCGTGGCCACCCCGAGCCCGTTGACGTCGCTGGCCACCCAGTAACCGATCCAGGCGGAGCGCAGTGCACCCCGCACGACGTTGCCGATCGTGATCTGGCCGCAGAAATTGCCGTCGAGTTCGATGGCCATCGGCAGCATGCGACCCTTCCGGGCCTCCGAACGCAAGCTGCTGCACAGTCCGGGCCATCCCGAAATATGGTGGCGCGCTTCCCAGGGTGCCTCCCCGGTCGGCTCCCACGGTTCGAGGTGCGCGCGGTCGCGGGTGCGCAGACGGCTCCACGCCGACGCGTCACGCAACCTGATGGCGCGCACGGTGACGACGCCACCCTTCACCCGCAGGGGCCCGAGATGCGGCGGCCAACCCGGATGCTGTGTCATCCCGTCTCACACTGTCGCGGAGTCATCAGCCCCGCTGCGCCAGAAAAGCCACGTCCACCTGGTCACCGGTCCGGACCTCGGTGATCTCGGGGTCGATGAGGACGAGGCAGTTGGCCTCGGCCAGCGTGGCGAGCAGGTGTGAGGACGCGCCCGGCGCGCCGCCGAGAGCTTGGACGAGGTACTCCCCCGTCGCCTCGTCGCGCATGAGCTGACCGCGGAGAAAACCCTTGCGGTGCTCGATCGACGTGATGGGTGCGACGGTGCGGGCGGTGACGACGCGGCGCATCGGCTGCCTGCGCCCCAGCGCGATGCGGATCAGCGGGCGCACCATCACCTCGAACACCACGAGGGCGCTCACCGGATTGGAAGGGAGCAGGAATGTCGGGACCTCGTCCCGGCCCAGCTGGCCGAAACCCTGGACCGATCCCGGATGCATCGCGACGCGGTCGACCTCGAGGTTGCCGAGATCGGCGAGTGCGTCCCGCACGTCCTCGGAGGCGCCGCCGCCGACCGCACCGGCGATGACGACGATCTCGGACCGGATCAGCTGCCCTTCCACCACCTCGCGCAGGCGACGGGCATCGGCGTTCGCGATACCGACCCGGTTGACGTCGGCGCCGGCGTCGCGGGCGGCGGCGGCCAGCGCGTAGGAGTTGACGTCGTAGACCTGGCCGGGACCGGGAGTCCGGTCGACGTCGACGAGTTCGCCACCGACCGAGATGACGGACAGCCGGGGCCGGGGATGCACGAGCACCTTGTCTCGGCCCACCGCCGCCAGCAACCCGACCTGTGCGGCTCCGATGATGGTGCCTGCCCGGACCGCGACGTCTCCGGGCTGCACGTCGTCGCCGGCCCGGCGCACGTAGTCGCCGGAGCGAACGGGTTTGTAGATCTTGACGCGGGCCCGGCCGCCATCCGTGCGGTCGAGCGGAAGGACGGCGTCGGCGAGCGTCGGGAGAGGAGCACCCGTGTCGACCTTGACGGCCTGACGCGGTTGCAGCCGGATCGGCTGTCGCGAACCGGCCGTGACCTCACCGACCACGGGAAGCGACAGTTCGACGGGCGCACCGTCGTCGTCCCGGATGTCGGTTCCAGCGGCCTGGACGTCGACGCTACGGACGGCATAGCCGTCGATCGCGGCCTGATCGAAACCGGGAAGCGGACGCTCGGTGACCACCTCTTCGGCGCACAGCAGCCCCTGGGCTTCGGAGATCGCCACACGGACCGGCCGCGGCGCCACCGCGGCCGCGGTCACGATCGTCTGTTGCTCCTCGACCGACCGCAAGTTCTTGCCTCCCGAGCTTCTCTAGGAATCCGTCCGCTTCAATCGGTCGATCAGCCATTCGCGCAACGATGGGCCGTACTCGTCCATGTCCAACGCAAAGTCAACCGCAGCACGGAGGTAGCCGCCGGGATTTCCGAGATCGTGTCTCGTGCCTCGGTGCACGACGACGTGAACGGGATGGCCTTCCTTGATGAGGAGGGCGATGGCGTCGGTGAGCTGGAGCTCGCCGCCGGCGCCGGGTTCGATTCGCCGCAGCGCGTCGAAGATCGCGCGGTCGAGGAGGTAGCGACCTGCGGCGGCGAACGTGGACGGTGCATCCTCGATGGCCGGTTTCTCGACCATGCCGATGACCTTGAGGACGTCCGGGTTGGTGGCGTCGGGAACCGTCTCGACCTCGAAGACGCCGTACGCGCTCACCTGGTCCTTGGGGACGTCGATGGCGCAGAGGACGGTGCCGCCACGCTTGCGGCGGACCCGCGACATCGTCTCGAGCACGCCGCGCGGCAGCACCAGGTCGTCCGGGAGGAGCACGGCGATGGCGTCCTCGTCGTCGTCGAGGACCGACTCCGCGCAGCCGACCGCGTGGCCCAGGCCGAGAGGCTCGTCCTGGACGACGGATTCCACCTCGAGCAGGCCGGGAGCCTTGCGCACCTTCTCGAGCAGGTGATACTTGCCGCTGGCCTCGAGCTTGCTCTCGAGCACGAGATCCTCGACGAAGTGGGCGACCACTCCGTCCTTACCCGGCGATGTCACGATCACGAGCCGGCCGGCACCCGAATCCGCGGCCTCGCCGGCCACGAGTTCGATACCCGGGGTATCCACGACCGGGAGCAGCTCTTTCGGCACGGTCTTGGTCGCGGGGAGGAATCGCGTACCCATTCCCGCTGCGGGCACTACAGCCGTGCGAAAGGCGCTGGCGGTGTGCGGTGCGGCGTCTGTCATGCCCACACCATAACTGTGCGGACCTACTCGGCAGTCACCAAGATCCTGTCAGTAACCTCCCGGAACCCGTCAGGAACGCCGGCCGGCCGGCTCTAAGGTTGGGGCATGCACGCACGAACGAAGGACGAGTGGCGGCAACTGGTGCTCTCCGGGCGACGCGCCCTGACCCCCGAACTCCGTACCGCGGAGGACCGGGCGCTTGTCGCGCTCGTCACGCAGGGAATCGCCGGTGGATCGACCGTGTGCGCCTACGTTCCGACTGCGCTCGAGCCCGGATCGCTGGACTTTCTCGACGCCCTCCGACGGGTCGCCGGACGCGTCCTCGTGCCTGTCACCCGCGATCCGGGCCCGCTCCACTGGTCCGAGTTCACGGGTGCGGACGATCTCGCCGACGCGAGTTACGGCCTCCGCGAGCCGACCGGGCCGGTGTGGGAACCCGACGAGATCCGTTCGGCCGGGACCATTTTCGTTCCCGCCCTGGCCGTCGACCGGCGGGGCGTGCGACTCGGCCGCGGTGCGGGCTTCTACGACCGGACTCTCGGCCTTGCCGCCTCCGACGCGCGGCTGATCACGGTGGTCCGCGACGAGGAACTGGTGTCCGAGCTGCCCGAGGATCCCCATGACGTACGTATGGGATGGGCGCTCACCCCCGGCTCGGGCCTCGTCCCGCTCGGCGACCGCTGAGGACGTTTCCCACCCCGGAATAGTTCTCTGATTAGCGTTGTTGGCACTGTCGACTGTAGAGTGCTAAAACCTGCGGTTTGACTACACAGTGCGGAGGAACCCCGGTGCCCACTTATTCATATGCGTGTACGGCATGCGACAACCGTTTCGACATCGTCCAGTCGTTCAGTGATGACTCCCTGACCGTCTGCCCCGCGTGCTCGGGCAAGCTTCGCAAACTGTTCAACTCCGTCGGCATCGTCTTCAAGGGCAGTGGTTTCTACCGCACCGACAGCCGCGGCACGTCCGGCGCAGCAAGCGAGCCGGCCAAGACCGATTCTGCTCCCGCCGCGAAGTCGGAAAGTTCGTCGACGGCCTCGTCCAGCTCGTCGAGCACCGCGACCGCCGCACCGGCCAAGGCTGCTGCCAGCTAGTTCTCGCGGCTCCGCGAGTTATCCACAACTTCTCGTCCATCCACAGGCGGGCCCTCTCGGCGTACCCACGGGCCCGCCGGTCTCCTAGCGTCGAACCATGTCGTTCGACCCTGTCCAGACCGGTCGCCGCCGGTCGAACCGAGCACACCGAAGCCTGAGCCCGTCGTGGGCCGACCGGCTGTCGGATCTGGCCCATCCCGGTTGGGCCCGCACCCTCGTCGCCAGACGCGTCCTGGCCGCCGCGCTGGTCTGCCTCGCACTGGCCCTCCTCGCCCGTGGAGACCCCGACTCCGCCCGGTCCGCAGTCGTGGTGACCGCCCGGGATCTCCAACCGGGCGTCGTTCTCACGGACGCCGACGTGGAACTGGTGGAACTCGAGGCCGGGACCCTGCCCGACGGGGCCGTCACCGCGCTGGCGGACGTCGACGGGCGCACCCTCGCCGGACCGACCCGCGCCGGAGAAGCCCTCACCGACGTCCGGGTACTGGGACCCCGTCTGGCCGCGGCCGCAGCGGGCATGGACGACGCCCGGATCGTCCCCGTCCGGCTCGCCGACCCCGCTGTCACGGAACTTCTGCGTGAGGGCGATCGCGTCGACGTGCTCACCGTCGACCCCAGCACACCAGCCGATCCGGACCGGCGCTCCGGCGCCACCGTGCTGGCGTCCCGCGCGGTCGTGGTGTTGGTGACACCGTCCGAGAACGGACGTGACCAGCGCGAACGCGTAGTGATGCTGGCCCTGCCTGCATCCGAGGCCACGACGGTGGCCGCGGCATCCCTCACGAGCGCGATCACCGTGACCTTTCAGTGATCCGTCACGGGGAGCCGCGCTGATCTAGGCTTTTCTCCGACTAGTGCTGGATGACTTGCCACCCACTCGAGGAGACGTCGACATGCTCAAGGGATTCAAGGACTTCCTGCTCCGGGGGAATGTCCTCGACCTCGCCGTCGCGGTCGTAGTCGGAGCCGCGTTCACCGCCATCGTCACAGCGTTCACCAACAACGTGATCAATCCGTTGATCGCCGTTGCGGGCGGCGCCAACGATCTGGGCTGGGGTTACCAGATCCTCTCCGACAACCCGGCCACCTTCATCAACATCGGCGCCGTCATCACGGCCGTGATCAACTTCGTGATCATCGCCGCGGTCGTGTACTTCATTCTCATCGTCCCGGCCAACGCCGCGAAGAAGCGGTTCATCACCGAGCCCGCAGACAAGAAGGCCAGCGAGGCCGACCTGCTGATCCAGATCCGCGACATCCTCGAATCGAGCCTCGAAACCAACGGCGCGACAGCGAGTTCCGACGGAGCGCACGCGATGACCGCGGACAAGGCCGCGAACCTCGAGCAGACCCGCGAATAGCCCTCAGACGACTCCGGGCCCGTGCAGCAGCTGCGTGCACGGGCCCGGAGTCATGGGTGGAACGAATTATCAGCCGAGGCTGAAGGGCTNNNGTGACCTTGGCGTAGGAGCGAGCCTGCGCGTAGCCGGCGCAACCGGAGACACCGAACGTCTCGTCCGAGTACGTGATGCCGCCGCTCTTGCCGGTGAACTTGAAGCTGCTCTTGTGAGCCTCGGCGCCGTACTCGTCGGTGTATTCGATGTCGAGGATCGGCACGTTAGTGGCCTGGCCCGGAGCGATGGAGATTCCACCGCCGACCTTGGTGCCGCTCTGGCTGACTGCGTTCTCGACGGTACCGGCCTGGATGTCGTCCCAGCCTGCGCTGGCCGAGGCACCACCGCTCGCGCTGCCGCCGAAGTCGAGCTGGCAGGCAACGATGTAGCCGGCGTCGATGGTGCCGCCCTTGGCCGTGCCACCGTCGATGGAGACGTCGATGGTGCCCGACGCCCACACGTTGCGGTGCAGCGGGGTCGAACCCATCGACGGGCTGATGTTCGCCGAGTTGCCGGTCTGGCGGACGGTCACCACGGTGCCGTCGAGCAGCGTCTGGGTGATGTTTCCGTCCTGCAACGGAACGAAGGTGTCGGCGTTGGCCGCACCGGTGGAGAGAAGGCCGATCGCGACGGTGGCCGCGGCGACCACGCCGGCAGCCTTGGCGCCGTGGCGCAGGGTCTTGCTGTTCATTTGTTCCCCTCTAGGGTTTCTTACAGTGGGCATGCCCGTGGCCGCCCACAGGACTCGAAAAGGTTGGTTGTTCGGTCGCGGCGATCAGCCGATGCTGAACGGCTGCCCGTAGAGGGTCGACTTGACGTAGTGGTTCCCCGGAATTTCGAGGACCGTGTACGCGCGAGCCTGCGCGTACCCACCGCAACCCTGAACCTCGATCTGCTGATCGCGGTACTGGATCGCCGAGACACCCGGCTTCAGATCCGTCTTCGACTTGATCTTGGCGAACTTGACCTCACCCGGAGCGATCGGCAGGCTCAGCGCACCGCTCGCGCTCGGCCCGTCGAGCGACATGCTGCCGCTGATACCGGCCTCGAGGCCGGTGATGTCGAGCTGGCAACCCACGATGTAACCGGTGGTCAGCGTCGCGCCTTCCTCCGGGATCTCGCCGCCGAGCTCAGCGAACGCGTCGCCCGACACCCACGCAACGCGGCCCGCGCCATTGGCGGCCAGCGACGGCGAAACCAGAGCGCTCTCCGCGTTGCGGGCGATCTTGGCCGTGACGCTTCCCGCGTTGACGACCTTTTCGCCACCCGGCAGCGGCACGAAGGTGTCGGCGTTGGCCGCACCCGTGGACATCAGGCCGAGGACTACAGCCGCAGCGGCACCAAGGCCGGCAATGCGGGCTCCACGGCGCAGGCCGGTCTTTCGGTTCTCGCTCATTCGTTCCCCTCATCAGGATTCTGCTGGTTCCCAGTCACGACCTTCGAGACTGAGGAGTGGTCCATGTCGGGCCCAGCGCAGTATCCAGAGCTGTGATGTCCGCAGAGTGAACTACGGATGATCACAGCTCGATAACCGCGCTGAAGACGAAATCACTGACGAAGCGTCAGAGTTCCGACTGGGCAACGGCACATCGACCCTGCCCTCCATCTCCAGTACTGACTCGCCGAGGACAGTAACCGGCAGGTGGTTGCCTAAGCAATTAATTCCATCGGAAACAGAATCGTGATGTATGCCACACCCGAAAACGTGTCCAATGTGTGGGATTTGCGCGAGAATTCCGACCACTCGCCACCCTCCTGACCAGCAGGTTCACTGGCTGTTCACGTTAAGTTCGGTAACGTTTACATTCGGTTCACAAGCTCGAAGGATGTCTGTTCTGACCGAAATGTGATGCCTGAAAGAACGCTGAAGGCGGCCCCGCGCCAGGGGAAATTCCGCCCGGGCGGAAGCACAAATACTCACAGTGATCGCAGAGCGGGACCGCAGATCACGATTCGCTTAAGGTGAGGCTTTCGAAGGTAACTACCCGTGATGTGGGGGGCGCTGACGGCGCAGCCATTCGTCGCCGGCAGCGGCGGTGGGCCCTTCCCCGGGTTCGCGTTCGTCCGCAGTGGTGTCGGGGAAGACGTCCCCGAAGATGCGTTCGAGCCGGGCCCTGTCGATCGGGGCCCGGCTCGGAACTGCCTGCTCGTCGGTCTCGCTGGGCGAGTCCGGCTCGTCGGAACGAGAAATCGTCTCAGCCTTCCAGACCGGACAATTCGGAAATCACGTGCGCCGCGAGCGGCGTCAGGGTAGCCATGCCGTCCCGGACCGCGGCGCGGGAGGAGGCGAGGTTTACCACGAGTGTGCTGCCGGACACTCCGGCGAGCCCGCGGGAGAGGCCCGCATCCAGCGAACCGGCGGCGAGACCCGAAGACCGGAGGGCCTCCGAGATTCCCGGAATCTCGCGGTCGAGGACCTCGGCCGTGACGTCGGGGGCGACGTCGCGGGGCGACACGCCGGTGCCGCCGACGGAGACGACGAGGTCGACGCCGCCGATGACGGCGGTGTTGAGCGCGTTGCGGATCTCCACCTCGTCGGCCGCCACCGCCACGATGGCGTCGACGATGAAGCCGGCCTCGTTCAGCAGTTCTGTCACCAGAGGCCCGATGGAGTCCTTGCCGTCACCGTGAGCGGTGCGGTCGTCGACGATTACCACCAGCGCGCGGCCGGCCAGCGAGGCTTCGATGTCCATGGTCCCTACCGTAGTGGCCCCGTTCAGAACGGACTCGACCTGCCCGAGAATCCCCGCGTTCATCAGCGGCCACCCTGTTCGGCGGTTCCGAGCGTGACGTCGACGGTCTTGGAATTGGATCCGTTCCCGTCGGTGTAGGTGATGGACACATTGTCTCCCGGTGCGTGTGAGCGGATGGCGGCGATGAGCGCGTCGCCACTGGTGATGACGCGGTCGTCGACCTTGGTGATCACCGACCCCTTCGGAATTCCCGCCTTCTCCGCCGGGCTGCCCGACGTGACCTCGACGACGGTGGCACCGTTGGCGGCGTCCTGCGACGGGACCTGGATCCCGATGACGGCCTGGGTGGCCTTGCCTGTCTTGACCAGCTCGTCCGCGATCCGCCGGGCCTGGTCGACCGGGATCGCGAAGCCGAGTCCGATGGAGCCGCTCTGCTCGCCCGCACCGGAGCCGCCGATGCTCGCGATGGCGGTGTTGATGCCGATCAGCTGGCCGTCCATGTTGACGAGGGCGCCGCCCGAGTTGCCCGGGTTGATCGCCGCGTCCGTCTGGAGGGCGTCGATGACGGTGTTCTGGTTGCCGGACTCACCGCTGGTGGACACCGGGCGATCGAGCGCCGAGATGATGCCCTCGGTGACGGTCCCTGCCAGGCCGAGGGGCGACCCGATCGCGACGACCTGCTGCCCGACCTGGACGTTGCCGGACGTTCCCAGCTCGATCGGAGTGAGGTCGGTCTTGCCGTCCACCTTGATGACCGCGAGATCGGACACCGGGTCGGCGCCGACCAGTTTGGCGTCCGCCGTGCTGCCGTCCGAGAAGGCGACGGTCAGCTTGCCGCCCTTGGCGGCCGCGCCTGCCACGTGATTGTTGGTGAGGATCATGCCGTCGGACGAAATGACGATGCCGGATCCTTCTCCACCGGAACCGCCGGCCGTCGCCACCTCGATCTGGACGACGCTCGGGACCACCTTGTTCGCGACCGCCTGCACCGAACCTGCCGGTGCGTTCGCGGCCGGGGTCGCGGTGTTGTTCTTGGGGGCGTCGAGGGAGTTGGTCACCGCGGCGCCGCTGCCGTTCCGTTCGGTTGCCAGGGAGCCTACGACGCCACCGATGCCGCCGCTCACGAGAGCGAGCGCCACAGCGCCCACCACGATGGCGGTGCGGGCGGGACGCTTGGTCGTGGTCGCCGTCGATCCCTCCGCGGCCTGTCCGGGGCCCTGAAGGCCCGGGAACGGGCCCTGAGGCGCCCCGTGCTGCCCGGCAGCGTGCTGGGCACCCGGATGTCCCGGAGCGCCGTGCTGAGGCTGCCCGAACTGCTGTGTGGGCTGGTGCGGCACACCGTACGGATTGCTCTGGGGGTACCCGGCGCCGTAGGCCTGCTGACCCATCGGACCGCCCGCGGGGTTCTGCGGAGTGGCCGGAAACTGTTCGGTCGGGTGGTGACCCGGCGCCGCCTGCGGGTGGGCAGGCTGATCGGGGCGCGCGCCCTGGTCGCCACCCGCATTGTCGCGGCTGTTGCCGTCGTGACTGTTTCGATCTTCGGTCATCGCATCACTTCCATCTCCCGCGACCGCCCGCAGGGGCAGTCGCACCGTCTCTGTGTACGAGAGTGCCCGGTGGGACTGAGAAGGTCCTGAGACCGGCCTTTGAGTTAGCCGTGACCCTGAGAGCGCATCTGAAAAC
>NZ_LTCZ01000128.1:0-719 GCF_001583455.1 Rhodococcus sp. LB1
AGCGGCACGAAGGTGTCGGCATTCGCAGCACCGGTGGACATCAGGCCGAGTGCTACGGCCGCGGCAGCACCGAGGCCGGCAACGCGGGCCCCACGGCGCAGGCCTGACTTACGGATCTCGCTCATTCTTTCCCCTCATCAGGTACCACCTACCCGGCGTTCGGTTAGGCAGTCTTTACCTCTTGACGGGATAAAGTTAGCTGAAACAACGTCCAAATGTTATAGCTACGTGTCCGAATTTGCCTCCGCCCCAGCCTCCGTGTCCTAACTGTGACATGCATAACAGTGCATAGAGCGAGGTTGGGGGCGTACGGAAGTGCCGTACGCCCCCAACCTCGAGGTATTACATTGTTCAATTTTTTTTCGGCGTCACGCGTCAGCCGAGGCTGAAGGGCTNNGTGACCTTGGCGTAGGAGCGGGCCTGCGCGTAGCCGGCGCAACCGGAGACACCGAACGTCTCGTCCGAGTACGTGAAGCCACCGCTCTTGCCGGTGAACTTGAAGCTGCTCTTGTGAGCCTCGGCGCCGTAGTCGTCGGTGTACTCGACGTCGAGGATCGGCACGTTCTTCGCCTCGCCGGGAGCGATGGAGATTCCGCCACCGACAGCCGTGTTGCCCGTGTCAACGAGGTCGCCGACCGTCATCGAGTCGCTCTGCAAATCAGTCCAGCTTGCGCCACCTTCTGCACCACCACTGGCCTCGCCGCCGAAGTCGAGCTGGC
>NZ_LTCZ01000129.1:0-756 GCF_001583455.1 Rhodococcus sp. LB1
TCCGCTGTTCCTCGCTGCCGAGGAAGTTGTAGACATAGTGCAGCCGGTCGTCCTCGAGGTACAGGGCGTGGCCGCCGAACCGGCCGCCGTGGGAGAACAGCACCCCGGACGCCCCCGGCTCGGGGAGGTCGACCAGTGCCCCGATCGAGTAGGAACGGTTGCGGACACTGACCGCGAGCGGTAGACGTAGCGGTTGCGTGGGGCCACCGGCTGCGGGCGTGGGGTGGTGAGGATTTCCACGGGTTGGCGGTCGTCGAGCGGCAACGCGTGGTTGGCGCCGGCCTCGTGGAACCACAACCCGACCAGCTCGGCGAGCCTGCCGGGCTCCTCGGCGGCAAGGTCGCGGAGCTCGGCGCGGTCCACATCGGTGTGGTAGAGCTCCCAGGTGTCGTCGGGGAACCGGCCCCAGCCGCTGATCGCCGGGTGGGTGGTGACGGCCTTCCAGCCGTCGTGCCAGATGCCGCGGGTGCCGAGCATCGAGTAGAACTGGGTGTGTTTGGCCGTCGGGATGGTGGCCGCGTCGAAGCTGTACCGCATACTCACCCCCTGCAGCGGGTGCTGGGTGTAGCCCTTCACGGTGTCGGGCAGTGCGATCCCCAGGCAGTCCAGCACGGTCGCGACCACGTCGATGGCGTGGTGGTATTGGTCGCGGGTCTCGCCGCGGGCGGCGATCCCAGCGGGCCAGGAGATGATGCACGGGTCGCTGGTGCCGCCGTTGAAGGAATACCGTTTCCACATCTTGAACGGGGTGTTGAA
>NZ_LTCZ01000130.1:0-7765 GCF_001583455.1 Rhodococcus sp. LB1
GAATCGATGGTCAGGATCGAGAACTTGTGCGGGCGCCGGATCGGGACGTCGAGGATGGTGGTGTCGATCGACGAGATGATCATGTCGTTCATCGCCTTTCTCAGGCTTGGGGTGCCGGTGCGAGCACGAAGTCGTAGCGGGCATCGGTGAAGGGGCGATCCAGTCCCCGCTGCGCGATCTGGGCGGGGTCGTCGACGGTGTGCAGTGCGATCACCAGACCGTCTCGCACGGCGCCGGCGACATCGTTGTCGAGGTACTCCCCGCCCTGGAAGTACAGCTGGCTAGTCATCTCCTCGTAGCCACGGTGACGTAGTTTGATGTGCAGGTGCGCGGGGCGGAAGAAGTGCCGGCCGAGGGCCCGGAGCACCGTGCCGGTGGGGCCGTCCTTGGGGATCTCGTAGGGCGGCGGCAGGATAGTGCGGACCTGGAACGTGCCGTCGGGCTCGGAGGTGAAGCGCCCGCGCAGGTTGTAGTCCGGGATGTTCGGGTGGATGTTCGAGTACAGCCCGTCGGCGTCGGCGTGCCAGAGGTCGAGTTCAGCTCCGCCCAAGGGGTTTCCGTCGGTTCCGGTGACCGTACCGTGAAAGAGCAGCGGCTGCCCCTTTTCGCCCGGTCGCTGGGGCATCACGTTCAGCGGCCCGGTGAGCATCGGGGCGCCGGGAAGGTAGAACGGGCCTTCGATCGCCTCGGGGCTGCCGTCGCGGCCGAGGTTGCCGACATCGGTGGCCTCCGCCTCGAAGAAGACGTCGAAGAGCAGCGATTCCTCGCCGGCCTTGATCGAGTCGATGATCAGGTCGGTCGCCGCCCGGTACTCGGTGTGCGTGATCTGGTGTTTGCGGATGAAATCCAGCAGCACCTGCTCGAGATCTTCGACCACGCTGCGGATGCGGGTCTCGGTGGTACCGAGGTCAGACATGGTGGTTCCTTCTAAGTCAGTGGTGGTCACGACCGGGGCGTTCCTCGTCGGGGCGCTCACGGCTCGGGTACGGGTTGCTTGGCGAACTGGCGGGTGAGGAATTCGGCGACAGCGGAGCGGATTTCGGTGGCGCGCGGGATCGCGCCGGAGATCCAGTACACCCCGTGGACGAGTCCGTCGATGCGGACGATCTCCGTCGGGACGCCGGCGTCGGCGAGTTGTTTGCCGTATTCCTCGGCTTCGTCGCGGGAGACCTCGTACTCCATGGACAGGATGAGGGTGGGAGGCAGAGCGGCGAGGGTGGTGGCCTTCGAGGGCACCGCGAGCGGGTTCTCGGCGTCGTCGGGGTCTTGGAGGTAGTGGTTCCAGAACCAGTCGAGGCCGGCGGCGGTGATGATGTAGCCCTCGCCGAACTGCTCTCGTGACGGTGTGTTGGCGTGCGGGTCGATGACCGGGTAGGTCAACACCTGGCAGGTCAGGGCGGGCCCGCCCTCGTCGCGTGCGCGCAGCGCGGCGACGGCGGCGAGGTTGCCGCCGGCGCTGTCGCCATGCACGGCGATGCGGGTGGGGTCACCGCCGAAGTGGACGGCATTGTCGGCGACCCACTTCAGCGCGGCGAAGGTGTCGTCGGTGGCGGCCGGGAACGGGTGCTCGGGTGCGAGCCGGTAGCTGACCGCGGCGACGATGGCGCCGGCATCGTTCGCCAGCGCCCGGCACAGTTCCGCGGTCACGGTGAGGTCGCCGGTGACGAAGCCACCACCGTGGAAGTACACCACGACCGGCAGCGGCCCGGGGGCGTCCGGAAGGTACAACCGGATGTCCTGACGGCCGGCCGGACCGGGGTAGGTCGCGTCGATCACCTGCGCCACCTCGCGGGGTTCGGCCTGCAGATCGACGAAGGACGCGACGGTCGCGCGGGCTTCGGCGACACTCATGTCTTCGAAGGGTCGAACGCCCTGCTCGGTCAACCCGTCGAGCAGACTTTGTACTGCGTCATCGAGTGGCATCTTCTTCTCCTGAAAAGGTATTGGGGTGGGTGCTCGGCGAGTGGTTGGCGGCCCCTCGCCGAGCGGCCCCCTCGCGAGGTGGTGCGGGTGCGCGATCTACCCGATCTGCGCAGCGGTTCGTTCCCGTGCTGGCGCACCCTCGGCGGAGAGAGTGAATCCCTCGTAGCCCTTCGCGACGACGTCGGCGCAGATTCCGCGGTAGACGTCCGCGCCGCCGAGGTAGACCATGCACACCCGGGGCTTGCCGGGGATGTTGGCGCCCATCCACCAGGAGTCGGTCTCAGGGAGGAGGGTGTGCTGGGCGATCTCGTTCGCGTGGGCAACCCACCCGGCCTCTGCCTCGAGTGTGGGCTCGATGGTGTCGAGGCCGCTGCGCTGCAGGTGCTCGATGGCGTCGGCGGCAAAGTCGACATGGTCCTCGATGGCGAGCGGCATGTTGTAGAGCACCGAGGGACTCTGCGGGCCGGTGATCAGAAACAGGTTGGGGAACCCGTGAACGGCCAGCCCGAGGTAGGTGTGCGGCCCGTCCGCCCACTTGTCCGACAGCTTCTCACCGTCCCGTCCGACGATGCCCATCTCGAGCAGCGGCCCGGTCATGGCGTCGAAACCGGTGGCCAGCACGATGACGTCGAAGTCGTACTCGGCCTCGGTGGTGCGCACCCCGGTCTCGGTGACCGAGACGATCGGCGCCTCGGCGACGTCGACCAACGTGACGTTGTCGCGGTTGTAGGTTTCGTAGTAGTTGGTTTCGTACGGTGGGCGTTTGGTGCCGTACGGGTAGTCGGTGGGGGTCAGCTTCGCCGCAACCGTGGGGTCGCTGACGCGTTCCCGGATCCGTTCGCGCACGTACTCGGAGATGGTGTCGTTGGCGGCCTTGTCGACGAGAATGTCCCCGAAAGAGCCGAGGAAGAACCGGAAACCGCCCTCGGACCAGCACTCGTCGAACACCCGGCGCCGCTCCTCGGGCGTGACCGCCAGTGCGGACGGCAGCGGGTCGGCGTAGGGAATTCCCGCGCGGGTGTTGCGTGAGGTCTTGCGTACCTGCGGGTAGTTCGCCTTGACCTCGCGGACGTGGGCGGGGTCAAGGCGCATGTTTCCGAGCGGGGAGGCGTAGTTGGGGGTGCGCTGGAACACCGTCAGATGCCCGGCGTCCTTGGCGATCTCCGTGATGGCCTGAATTCCGCTCGACCCGGTGCCGATGATCGCCACCTTCTTGCCGGTGAAATCGACGCCGTCGTGCGGCCACTTCCCGGTCAGGTAGACCTCGCCGGTGAAGTCGTCGATGCCGTCGAACTCCGGCTTCTTGGGAACCGACAAATTGCCGGCACCCGAGATCACGTAGCGGGCGGTGAGCGTGGCGCCGTCATCGCTGCCGACACGCCACAGGCCGGCGTCCTCGTCCCAGACAGCCGAGGTGACCCGAGTGTGGAACTGAATGTCCTCGCGCAGGTTGAAGCGGTCGGCCACGTGATTGAGGTAGCGCAGGATCTCGGGCTGGCTAGCGTACTTTTCCGACCATTCCCAGTCCTGCTGAAGGTCGGCCGAGAACGAGTACGAGTAATGCAGGCTCTCGATGTCGCAGCGCGCACCGGGGTACTGGTTCCAATACCAGGTGCCGCCCACCCCGTCACCGGCCTCGAACACTCGCACCCGCAGCCCCATCTGATCCCGGAACTTGTGCAGGGCGTAGAGCCCGGCAAAGCCGGCCCCGATCACGATCGCGTCGAAGTCCGGCGCGACAACGGTGGAGGTTCGCTCGTTGGTGTAGGCGTCAGTCATGATGCTCTTTCTGTGAGTGCTCCGCTCGAGGGCGGCGGAGTCGCAATGTCTGCCGTGAAGGCGTCGGTGCTGTGTGATCAGCATCTCGCCGCGCCTACCCGCACCACATGGGGCAGATCACCCCATGGCCTACCTGTGTTGACAGTCACAACTCGGGCAGGGTGGGGTGAGGGCGTGAAAATCGATCACCGATCCGCCGGGCCGCAGGGTTCCTCGGGCCGCCCGCGCGCAGCCCTCACCAGCTTCGTCGGCCGCCGGCGCGAACTCGCCGAGGTCAAGCGCAGGATGGCGGACGGGCGCCTGGTCACCCTGACCGGGCCCGGTGGGGTGGGGAAAACCCGCATTGCGCTCGAAGTGGCGGATCGCTCGCGCCGCGGACTTCGCGACGGCGTGTGGATCGTGGAGCTGGCCAGCCTCGGAGACGCCACGCGGTTGTCCCAAGCGATCGTCTCCGCCCTCGACGTGCCCGACCAGTCGAACCGAGACCCCGTCGACAAGCTCGTCGCCTATCTGCGCGAGCGACAGTTGATGATCGTGCTCGACAACTGCGAACACATGCTCGAGGCCTGCGCCAGACTGGTGGAAACCCTGCTGCGGGAATCCCCGGAGCTGCACATCCTCGCCACCAGCCGCGAGCCCCTCGGAATACCCGGGGAAGGGATCTGCCTCATCCCGCCGCTGACCACCCCGCCCGCACAAAAAACGCACACCGCCAACGCCGTCGTACACTACGAAGCGGTCAGCCTCCTCGTCGACCGCGCCCGACACGTACTGCCCGACTTCGAGGTCACCGACGAAAACGTCGGAGCCGTGGTCCAATTGTGCGATCGACTCGACGGGATCCCGCTCGCGATCGAACTCGCCGCCACCCGTCTGCGGTCGCTGTCGGTCACCCAGATCGTCGAGCGCCTCGACAAACGCTTCAGCCTGCTGACCGGCGGCGACCGCATCGCCCTGCCCCGCCAACAAACCCTGCGCGCCTTGATCGACTGGAGTTTCGACCTCTGCACCGAACATGAGCAACTGCTCTGGGCGAGGCTGTCAGTCTTTTCCGGCAGCTTCGACCTCGAGGCCGTGGAAGACACGTGCGGGTCTACTCCACTGCTTCCGGAACTGATCATCGATCTCGTCGACCGACTGGTGGCGAAGTCGATCGTTCTCACCGAACGGGCCGGCGAACGTGTCCGTTATCGGCAATTGATGACCATCCGGGAATACGGTGCGGAAAAGCTCGCAGGCATGGGGGAAACACAGGAGCTCGAGCGCCGTCACCGCGACCACTACCTGCGGACGGCCGCGGTGATGGTCGAACGCTGGTGCGGGCCCGGGCAAGCCGCCGCCCTCGCTGTGATGAACGAAGACCACGCAAATCTGCTGTCCGCCCTCGAGTGGTCCGCCGCCACCGAAGACGAGATCGGCACGGCGGCCGAGCTCGCCTCGTTGCTCCGGTACCACTGGGTCGCCGGCGGATATCTCAGCGACGGCCGCCGGTGGCTCGACCAACTCCTCGAGGTGGACACGATGTCCACACACCAACGCGGACAGGCGCTCTGGGTCAGCGCCTGGATTGCGCTGATGCAAGGTGACCGCGACGACGCCGCCCGAAAACTGATCGAGTGCGAGACTATCGCCACCACCCTCGACGACCCCGCACTCTCCGCGCACGCCACCCAATGGCGGGGCCTGCACGACTTCGCCACCGGAGACATCGCCACCTCCATCACCCGATACGAACGGTCCATCGAACTCCACACCGACAGGGCAGACACCGCATCGGTCCTGACCGCCCTGTTCCAACTCGCAATTGCCCAGGCATACCACTCCCAGCTCGATGAAGCCCTGCACACGTGTCAGCGCGCGATCGAGATGAGCGAACAATTCCGGGAGCAGTGGAACCGCACCTACGCCCTCTGGATCACCGGGCTGTGCCACTGGCATCGCGGCGAAGCAGAGTCAGCGAGGGACGCTGCACTGCAGGCGCTTACGCTCGAACGAGAATTCAAGGACAGCATCTGCACCGCACTGACGATCGAACTGCTGTCCTGGATCGCAGCCTCGGCATCAGACTTCGAGACCGCAGCGGCTCTCACCGGCGCCGCATCCGCGGTCTGGGCGGGACTGGGAACCGACGTCGAAGCGTTCGGCCCCCACCTTCACCACGACTCGATCCAAGCGCTCGAGACGATGGAACAAGCACTCGGAGCGAAGAAAGTCACCGATCTGACACGACGGAATGCATCGATGACACTCGACGCGGCCGTGGCACTGGCCCTCGGCGGCCGCCACGCAGCCGAGGGAGGCAGCTCAGCGGCAAAATCTCCGCTGACAGAACGGGAGAATCAGGTCGCGGAACTGGTGGCGCAAGGATTGAGCAACCGCGCCATCGCCGAATCCCTGGTGCTGTCTCCGCGCACAGTCGACGGCCACCTCGAACGCATACTCGCCAAACTCGACTTCGCCTCCCGGACCCAGATCGCCTCATGGGTCGCATCCCAGAAGACGTAAAGACGAAGCGCAGCGAGGGGTCGTCCCGACAGAGCGTCGACGCCACGCACGTTCCGTCCTCTCGTCATCGGAACAGGGACACGGTAGGGCCTGTCCGAAATTCGGTGGATCTGATTCTGGTGCATCGGTGAGGCGTCGCCCGTGCGCGTGGGGTGGGGGAGGTGGTCAGGGGTGGGGTGTGAGGTGGTCCCATGCGGTGCGGACGGTGTGGAGGGCGTCGGTGGCGCTGATGGTGAGTCGGGTTTGGCCGGCGAGTTGCGTGTGCCATTCGTCGTCGCTGGGCGGGCGGGTGAAGACATAGGTGCCGGGGTTCTTCCCGGTCGGTCCGTGTTTGCGGAACAGTGCGGCGGTGTCGGGGTTGATGGCGCCGATGTTGGTCAGTGCCCAGAGGTCCCAGAGGTCGCGGGCGGCGGCGCGGTCGCACCAGGTGGCGGTTTTGGAGGCGGCGAACGCGGGCAGGGTGGGCACGAGCAGCCGGGCGGGTGGGGCGTCGCTGTAGCGCTGGATGAGGGTGCGGGGTTCGGTGGGCCAGAGGGTGCGGTCGGTGGAGGCGAGGAGTTGAATTTTCACCGCGAGACCACTGGTGGTGTGGAGGGTGGCAGCGTCCACGCTCGATCCGGCGCTGAGTGGGGGCGCCCATTCGAGGCGACCATAGGCGCGTTGCAATGCTCTCGGGAGCACCTTGTCGAGGTCGGCGGCCAGGGTACTGCGTCGTGGGTCGAGGGCGATGAGGTCGATGTCCTCACTCAATCTTCCATGGGGGAGGTGTGTTCGGGCGAGGGCGGTGCCGCCGATGAAGTGGAGCCGGTCGGCGAAATGTTCGCTGAGGTAGCCCAGGAGCAGGGAGATGAGGTGGTCTCGTTCGACTTGTTCGGGGGCGACGCCGAACTGGTCGGCGACACGGTCGCGTTCGTCGAGGTTCACGAGGCGGCCTGCACCCAGGTTTCGGCGCGGGCGAGGGCGGCGGTCAGTCCCTGCTCGGCGGCGAGGGTGGTGAGGCGTTCGCGGTCGCTGCGCCGGTAAAGGCTGGCGATGGCGGCGGGGATTTCGTTTTCGGCGTCGCCGAGGGCCGGCCAGCGTGCCAGGTCGAGGACGGTCTGTTCCGGGGTGGTCACCAGCGCCGGCCCGAGGGGGGTATTAAGGCGTTCGGCGTCGAGTTCGGGGGTGTCGCGGCGGAGGAACCGGATGGTGGCGGTCCGGTCGGTGAGGGTGATGGTCCGATGCCGGCGGGGCACGGCGACGACCGCGGTGGCCAACGCACGAGGGATTGCGTGGTGGAGGCGGGCGGCGCTGATGCCCATCACGATCGCGTGATCGGGTCCGTAGATCGCGGCGGCGATTCCGGCGGCGGTGGCTTCCAGGTTCGGGATCCAGGGTCGCCCGGCCTGTTCCGGCGGTGTGACGATGTAGTAGCCGGGGGCGGCGCGGTGCAGGACGCCGCGTGTGACCAGGCGGGCGAGCTCGGGGCGGGGGTGGGCGTAGACGTCGGTGGCGTCTTGGGGGCGGAAGGTGCGCAATGGGCGGCGGGCCAAGGCGGCGGGTACGGCGGTGCTGTGTG
>NZ_LTCZ01000130.1:7770-7988 GCF_001583455.1 Rhodococcus sp. LB1
CCTACGAAATGTGCAGATCGAAAGCAAAGGGGGCAGGGCATGCAGTCGGCGGCGTAGTGCTCGGTGAGCGCCTCTGGTCGAAGATCTCCGCCAGATCCATCCGCATGAGCATGCGTCGACGGCTCCGGAATCACCATGACCGACGACGCGTACACCACTCGCAAGTCCTGGACGACGGACATCAGCGTCGACCACGAGGGGCTCACCGTCGTGATCGA
>NZ_LTCZ01000130.1:8054-47788 GCF_001583455.1 Rhodococcus sp. LB1
GAAGTGCGGGTGCACTCGACGGTGCCGCGCCCCCGCAAGGTCATGGAGGACATCCACGACTGGATGCGAGGACTACAGACCGGCCGATAGCACCTGTGCGCCACCGCCTGCCGGGGACGTGGCATCACCCCAGGTGGAAGCATGCGTTCGGTCAGATTTGCGCATCGGTCGGTGGGGTGGAATCGGAGAATTTCTCAAGGCGGGCCGTCGCTGACGCTCGCAGGGGCATGTTCAGTTTCTCGTGCATGGCGACCAACGTCTCGACGGGCCACCGCCGGGCTGCTTCCCGACCGGCCGGGTGGTCGAGGTCGATGGGTTTGTAGGCGGCGATGCGGGAGGCGATCTTGTCGTCGAGCCGTTCGAACAACAACTCCAATCCTGTTTTGGCCTCCCAGCCTGCGGCGTCGGCAGCGAGTTCGTCGAAGAGGGCCTTGTTGAGGCCCTTCTCGTAGGTGTCGATGTATGCCTCGACACGCAGGCGGCCGTCGCTGATGACGCTCAGACACCAGTAGCCGAATGGCCCTTTGGAGAAGGAAATCCAGTCTCCACGCTGCGGGGTAGGAACCGATATGGCCTGCTGCCGTGTGTTCGCGGCGGTGAGGACCTCGGTGAACAGCGCTTGCCGGGCGGCGTTCTTCGGGGTGACCGGCCGGGTTTCGGCGGCGTTGCCGGCGGTCTTGACCGTTTTCTGCCAGTCGTTGGGCCGGGAGACCACACATCCACTCCGTTCGTTCCGGAGTGGATCTGCGCCACCAATCCCGGCCACACGTGGCAGGCGCCGCTGAGCAGGCGGTCGAATGGCGCCGAGTGCCCGGACTGCCGCGAGGCCGGTAAGTCGCGAGTGGAGTTGGCTCACCACGCCGCCGCCGAGGAGTTGTTCGGCAATGCGCGGTCCGGGTGGCCATGAAGGACGACGCCTTCACCACCCGGAAGTCGTGGAGCACCGACATTGGCGTCAGCGTCATCGGACACACGTTGGTGATCGAGTACGACGGCGCGTATTGGCGGGACACACGTTGGTGATCGAGTACGACGGCGCGTATTGGCATTGCGCGCGGCGAAGGTTCTCGTCGACGAACGCAAGAGCCGAGGCCTGCTCGCAGCTGGCTTCCTGGTGGTGCGGCTGCGCGAACACGACCTTCCCGCTCTGGGGATCGACCATCCCCGGTACCGGGAGGTGCGGGTGCACTCCACCGTTGCGCGACGACACACGGTCATGGAGGAGATCCACGATTGGGTCACGGACCTGATCGCGTAACTCGCCGAAACCGCGGGAGCCCTCATCTCCTCGATGTGGAGAGAGCGGATGTCCATTAGCGGCTGGAATTGTCGTCTTGGGGATCTAAGTCACAGTCTTCCCTGCGGCGAGGAGTGACACTTCCTGCTACCGGCCCGGACGTACGGGCTGAACAGCAGCGCTGCCCCCGGAGTAGCAAAAGGTTGGGTCTTTGAGGCCCGGTTGGAGGAAGTTGTGCAGACGCTCGATCTTGTGGACGCTATCAGCGGCGTCGAGTTCGGACATGGTGTCCACCTCGACGCCCGCTTGGCCGGAAACGATGGCGGAGTCGCCCTCGTGCTCCCCGGAGCCGAGCGCGTCCGGGAGAACGCCGCATTCGTCGAAACGTTGGCGAATGACTACTCCGTCGTCATGCCGAGTCACCCGGGTTTCGGCCTCTCGCCTCGACCCGACTGGTGCTCGTCCGTCGCCGATCTCGCCGACATTTATCTCGACTGGCTCGAGCGGTCCGAGCTGAAGGACGTCACGCTCGTGGGCCTTCAGTTCGGCGGGTGGGTCGCGTTGGAGATCGCAGTCCGGAAGCCGGCGAGGATCTCCCGGCTAATACTCGTCGACTCGTTGGGCGTCAAGCTTGGTGGGCCGATCGATCGAGACATCATCGACATCTTCGCAACTCCGCGAGCGGAGGTGGAGCGGCGCATCTACGTGGATCCGAACTTCGGGTTGGGCGACCTTGGGCTTGCCCCGGAGGACGACGTCCTCGAGATGGCGCGCAATGACGAGGCGATGGCCACGTATGGGTGGGAGCCCTACATGCACAACCCGCGGCTGACCCACTCGATCGGACGCATCGCCGTGCCTACAACGGTCATCTGGGGTGGCCAGGACGGAATCGTCACGCCTGAGTACGGGCGCGGCATCGCGGCACGTATCCCCGGCGCACGGTTCGAGCAGATCGACCAAGCCGGTCATCGTGCGCAGGTCGAGCGCCCGAGCGAAGTCGCCCAGTTGATCTCCTCACCCGCCGTCTGATCTCACCCGAAACAGCAAGGAGCGTTCCAGATGCAGTACTGGCACTTCAGCGAGTGTGCTTACCCGGATCTACCGGATCCGGAGACCTACGACTCGGTCCGAGTCAGCCTGCCAAACGGCGTGATGGACACGGACCGTGCGGCCAGTCTGTGGGACCGGTACATCCGCGAGTGGCAGGTCGCGGACGAGTACGGCCTGAACGTGATGGTGAACGAGCATCACTCCACTGCGACGTGCATGACGTCGGCCGCCCCGGTGCTAGCCGGAGTGCTTGCACGGGTCACCCAGAACGCGCGCATCCTGCTGCTCGGTAATCCGTTGGCGAACCGAGCGGACCCGGTGCGTGTCGCTGAGGAGATGGCCCTTGTCGATCTGCTCAGCCACGGACGTCTCGACGTCGGATTCGTGCGCGGTGTGCAGTACGAGGTCGCCGCGACGAACTCGAAACCGGTCCGCATGACCGAGCGTCTGTGGGAGGCGGTAGAGCTCATCGTTCGAGCCTGGTCGACCCACGACGGCCCGTTCAACTGGGAAGGAGAGTTCTTCCACCACCGCCAAGTCAACATCTGGCCGCGTCCGTACCAGCAACCCACACCTCCGGTTTGGGTCACAGCTGGCACGCCTGGGAGTGCAGCGCCGATCGCTGACCACGACTATCGGCTGGCGACGTTCCTGGCGGGGTTCGAGGGGACACGAAAGATCTTCCAGGCGTACCGCGACCGGTACGAAGAGATGGGCAAGCAGGCCCCCCGCGACGAGAAGTTCGGTTACGCCGCCCTCACCTACACCGGCAAGACCGATGCGGAAGGCATGGAGGGCGCTCGCAAGCTGCTCTGGTACCTCCAGAGCAACAAGGTGGCCAAGGAGTTCACGTTCCCCCCGGGTTACATGCCTTACCAAGTGCGCGCCGCGGCTCTCCGCGGTCCACAGGCGTCGACGTCCGGTGCCCCAGCCACGTCGCCACTGCCGGACCTCACGACGATGTCGGTCGAAGATCTCATCGAGCAGGGGATCCTCTTCGCGGGGAGCCCCAAGACTGTCGCCGCGCAGATCGAACGCTTCTACAACCACGTGGGCGGATTAGGACACCTGCTGCTCATGGGCCAGGCCGGCCACATGGATCACGAGGAGACGGTCAGCGGGATCAAGCGTTTCGCCGAAGACGTCGCACCTGCCCTCGACCGCGTCACGGACAGAGTCACACAGTGAGCACGACAGTGGGGCGGCTGACGGGGAAGTCAGCGCTGGTGACGGGAGCGGGTTCCGGCATCGGGGCGGCGACGGCGGAGCTGTTCGCCCGCGAGGGCGCGAAGGTCGTCGTCGCTGACATCGATCTGTCGAGCGCGAAAATGACCGCGGAACGTATCCGCGACGATGGTGGTCTCGCCGAGTCTTTCGCCGCGGATGTCTCAGACGAGACAGCGGTCGCCGGCCTCGTCGAGTTCGCCGCCGAAACCCACGGCGGTCTGGATGTCCTGCAGAACTATGCCTCCAACCGGAGTGTCGTCTCCCAGGACGTCGATGTCGCCGATGCCAGTCTGACGGTGTGGCTGAAGCAACTGACTGTCGATCTGTTGGGTTGCATGCTCACATCGAAGTATGCCGTGCCGCACATGCTTCGGGCCGGCGGAGGCTCCATCACGAACGCCTCATCGGTCGCCGCCTGGCTCGCGCTCGAGTCCCGCCCGGCTTACGCCACCTCGAAAGCCGGCGTGATCGGTCTGTCGAAGTCGTTGGCTACCGAGTATGGGAAGCAGGGAATCCGGTGCAACGTGATTGCCCCCGGGCATATCGTCACGCCGGCCACCGAAAAGCAGTTCTCGGCAGCCCAGACTCAGGTGATGCTGGACCACGTGTCCGCCCCCCGGCTAGGTAGGCCCGATGATGTAGCGCTGGCTGCTCTGTTCCTGGCATCGCCTGACTCGGCTTTCATAAACGGTCAGGTGCTCGTCGTCGACGGTGGGTTGTCTGCATACGCGCCAATGATCCCGTCGTTCCGCAGGCTTACCCAAGGTGGCTAACAGGGTGGCTGATGTGGGCAATAGGCGATCGTGTGAAGCAATACAGATCAGTATCGGACAGAGGGTGGAGTCGACATGCGCGTGATGGTGACAGGTGGACTAGGAGTGAACGGTGCCTGGGTGGTCCGAGAATTCCTCGGCCGCGGCCATCAGGTCGCCGTCTTCGAGAACCGTGACGACACCTCCCTCATCGAGGACGTGGCGGCGCAGGTCGAGGTCGTCGTGGGCGATATCAGCGATGCCCAGCAGCTGACGGACGCGGTGTCAGGCCTCCGTCCCGACTGCATCATCCACCTGGCCGCCTTTGTGAACTGCGAGCGGGATCCGCAGACGGCGATCTCGGTGAACATCGGCGGCACCGCCAACGTCTGTGCCGCGGCAGTGTCCGCGGGTGTGAAGCGTGTCGTGCACAGCAGTTCCAAAGCGGTGTATGCGCCTGCCACGGGCGAGCTCGGGTTTCCAACCTACAAGGCGATTGCCGAAGATGACCATCTAGGTCCGATCGGTATGTACGGCATCACGAAGGCGGCCGCTGAGGACGTCATGGACTGGTATGGACGGACGTCTGACGTCGAGTTCGTCAACTTACGCTTCGGCACCATCTTCGGGCCGGGGAGGCTGCAACGCCACAACGGCCCAATCAACACCTACAGCTCCATGGTCGAGCTGCCGGCTCAGGGCCGTCAGTTCACGCTCGAGCACGGTGGCAAGGAAGGCGATGACATCGTCTACGTACTCGACGTGGCTGATGCCATTGCGTGCGTCGCTCTAGCGCCGGAGCCCCTGCGTCACAAGGCCTACAACGTCGCCCACGGGAGCGTTTTGACGATGAATGACTACGCTGCGGCCATCCGCCGGGTCATCCCAGACGCGGCACTCGAGGTGGGGCCGGGACTGAACCCCATGAACTACGTGGACCCGTACTACATGGCCCTGGACGGCACACGGATGCTCAAGGAGTTCGGATGGCGTCCCCGGTTCGACGCTGACCGCGCGGTGCGGCATTACTACCAGCTCGTGAAGTCGCGTCTGGAGGTGGCGGAAGCTTGAGGGCTGCGCTCTACTGCCGCTCCGGACCTGCTACCGAGGTGCACCAGGTCATCGAGCTCGAACTGCCGAAACCTGGCCCGAATCAGGTCCGGGTCCGGATCGTCACCTCTGGCATCAACCCCACCGACTCGAAGACACGCGCCGGGCATGCCGGACGCAAGCCGAACAGATTCCAGGTCCAGCACCACGACGGCTCGGGTGTCGTGGATGCCGTGGGCAGCGATGTGGTCGGGGTCCCGGTCTGGCAACGGGTGTGGCTCCATGTGGCGGCATTCGGCAACCACTACGGGACTGCGGCCGAGTACGCGCTCTTCCCAGCCGCACGCGCAGCTCCGCTTCCTGACGTCTCGTCGGACGACCTCGCGACCTGCCTAGGTCTCCCCGCCCTCACCGCCGCTCACTCCCTCGGCGGGAAGCCGGAGGCTCTGAAGGGGCGGACCGACCTGGTCGCGGGCGGCGCGGGGGCAGTGGATCACTCGATCGATCTGGCCAAGCACACCGGCGCGCGGGTGGTGGCCACCGTCAGCTCGGATGAGGAGCACGCTCTGGCCGAGGCTGCGGGGTTCGACATGGTCGTCCGCTACACGGATGCCGATGCGTCCCAACAGATTCGCGGTCTCGCGGCTCGCGTTGATCGCACCGTTGAGGTCGCGATTGGTGCGAACCTGAATTTGGACCTGGCTGTTGTCGCCACACGCGGCGCCATCGCGTCCCATGCTGCGGCGGGGGAGCTGACCCCGCCCCGTCGGACAGTACCTGACCGAGAGCATCACCCTCACATTCGTGCCACGCGACGGGGTGTCCAAGAAGCAGTTGTCTGCCTCGGGCATGTGGACGTCCGAGGCCCTCAAGGCCGACGCCCCCAAGGCCGGCGCCCTCACGAGTCTGCTGATGATCCCCTATCCGCTGGAGCAAGTGGCAGACGCGCAGGACAGGCCGCAGGTGCCTGTGGGGAACGTCGTCGTAAGGGTGTCCAGGGACTGATGCTGCACGCAGAGAGAGGAACCGCCTAATGAACACGTGGATCACGGAGCTGACGCCGCTGTCGTTCCTGCAACGGTCTGCGACCGTCTACGCCGATAACGTGGCGGTCGTGCATGGTAAGACGAGCTGGACGTACGAGGAGCTCGCCGCGAAGGTTGAGCGACGGGCCCGCATGCTGCGTGCATCCGGGGTCCGCCCGGGTGACCGAGTCGCCTACCTTATGCCGAACGTGCCGGAGATGCTGGCCGCGCACTTCGCGGTGCCTTTGGCCGGCGCAGTGCTGGTCGCGATCAACACCCGACTCGCCCCCGACGAGGTTCGTTACATCCTCGACCACTCCGGCGCCACCGTGCTCGTCGTCGATTCCGAGTACGCAGACATAGTCACGCCGATTGCCGGGGCCTTGGAGACGGTGCGCACTATCGCTGTCGCGGTCGATGCTGTGGGGCCCAGCCGAGTTGCGGAGGTCCCGGGCGCGATCGCGTTCGACGCTTTCCTTGCCGGCGCGGATCGTGACCAGGACGCGCTCGTGTGGGCAGTCGACGACGAGCGCTCGCCGATCTCAATCAACTACACATCTGGCACGACCGGTCGTCCCAAGGGTGTGGTCTACACCCACCGCGGCGCCTACCTGAACTCGTTCGGAGAGATCTTCCACTCCGCTCACAACGCCGACAGCGTCTACCTCTGGACGTTGCCGATGTTCCACTGCAACGGCTGGTGCACCACTTGGGCACTGGTAGCAGCGGGTGGCACACAGGTCTGCCTGCGCGAGGTGCGCGGCGACAGGGTATGGGAGCTGATCGACCGACACCGCGTCACGCATCTCAACGGGGCGCCCACCGTCGTGACGACGATCCTGAACGCGCCCGAGGCACACACGCTGGATGAATCGTTGGTCGTCACCGTCGCAGGCGCGCCGCCGAGCCCGACCACACTGTCCGAGGCGGAGTCGATGGGCTTCACGATTGTTCACGTCTACGGGCTGACCGAGACCTATGGGCCCTATACCGCGTGCGTGTGGCAGGACGGATGGCGCGACCTGCGTGCCGACGAGAGGGCACGGATGCAGTCCCGTCAGGGAGTCGCGATGGTCCAGGCCGATCCGGTTCGCGTGGTGGAAGCCGAGCTGCTCGACGGACAGCTGGTGGACGTCCCCGCTGACGGCCTGACCATGGGAGAGATCGTCATGCGCGGCAACAACGTCATGCGGGAGTACTACCGGGATCCGGAGGCCACAGACGCTGCGCTTGCCGGTGGCTGGTTCCACTCCGGAGACCTGGGCGTGATGCACCCCGACGGATACGTCGAGCTGCTCGACCGGGCGAAGGACGTGATCGTCTCCGGGGGAGAGAACATCTCGACCGTGGAGGTCGAGCACGCCGTGGCGTCGCACCCCGACGTCCTCGAGGTCGCCGTGATCGGCGTCCCGGATGCTAAATGGGGAGAGCGGCCCAAGGCCTTCGTCGTCGCGCGACATGGCAGGAACCTCGACGCCGCCGATGTGCTGGAGCACGTGCGCTCACGCATCGCCCGCTACAAAGCGCCCCGCGCGGTCGAGGTCGTGCCCGAGCTGCCCAAGACCTCGACCGGCAAGGTTCAGAAGTTCGAGCTGCGTGAGAACGAGTGGTCGGACGAGACCAGCCGCATCCGTGGATGACCGTAGACCGGTCCTCGACGGCTGTGCTGACATAGGAGAGAAGCAGATGGGACAGCGCTTTGAAGGCAAGACCGCGATCATCACCGGCGCCAGTCGCGGAATCGGACTCGGTATCGCCGAACAACTGGTCGCGGAGGGCGCCCGGGTGGTGATCACCGGTCGCAAGCAAGAAGCACTCGACGAAGCCGTCGACCGCCTTGGTGGCCCACAGGCCGCGCTCGGAGTGGCGGGCAAGGCTGATGACGCCCAGCACCAGACGGACACGGTCCGTCGAGCGGTCGAGACGTTCGGCAGTCTCGACCTGCTGGTGAATAACGCCGGCATCAATCCTTGGTACGGCCCGATGATCGAGCTGGACCCCGGGGTCGCCCGCAAGGTCGTCGAGGTCAACTGTTTCGCAGCGCTGTCATGGGTGCAGCAGGCCCACCGTGCCTGGATGAAAGAGCATGGCGGGACAGTCGTCAATGTCTCATCCCACTCGGCGATCCAGCCTGCGCCGGGAGTCGGCATCTACGGAGCCAGCAAGGCCATGCTCGTCGCGATGACCAAGCTTCTGGCAGTCGAGCTCGGCCCGGACATCCGGGTCAACGCGATTGCGCCTGCAGTGGTCAAGACGAAGTTCGCCGCGGCGCTGTACGAGGGTCGCGAGGAGGAACTGTCCGCGGCGTACCCACTCAAGCGTCTGGGCGAGCCTGAGGACATCGGCAGCGCGGTCGCGTTCCTGCTGTCCGAGGACGCGTCCTGGATCACCGGTCAGCTGCTGGTTGTCGATGGCGGCGTAACCCTGGGTGGGGTGGCCGAATGACGGTCGCGGGCTTGGGTATCGTCGTCACCGGGGCTGCCGGGGGTATCGGCAAGGCGCTGGCGGCGCGGCTGGTGGCCGAGGGCGCACGCGTCGTGGTGAATGACCTGGACACCGCTGCAACGGAGGCGACGTCTGCAGAGATCGGCGCGTACGCCGTCCCGGGTGATGCCGCATCCGAGGCTGGTGTAACGGCACTGGTGTCGGCTGCACGTGATCATCTCGGCCGGGTCGACGCTTGGTTCGCGAACGCTGGTGTTGTCCGCGGTCACGGTCTCGATTCGAGCGAGTTCGAGTGGGCGGCGAGCTGGGAGATCAACACGATGGCGCATGTCCGTGCGGCCCGCCTGCTGGTGCCCGAGTGGCTGGAGCGCGGTGGCGGCCGGTTCGTGGTGACCGCCTCGGCCGCGGGGCTGCTGACCGCGCTCGGCACGGCGCCGTATTCGGTGACCAAGCATGGCGCGGTTGCGTTCGCCGAGTGGCTGTCCGCGACGTACCGTCACCGCGGGATCGTGGTACAGGCGATCTGTCCGCAAGGGGTCCAGACCGACATGCTGGCGCCGCCCGGACCAATGCGAGATCTCCTGGTCGGAGACGGCGCGGTGACTCCCGAGGAGGTCGCGGAGGTGACATGGCAGGCGCTCCAGGACGATCGTTTCCTGATCCTGCCGCAGCCCGAGGCTGGCGACTACTACCGTAAACGGGCCACCGACACCGACCGATGGCTCGGTGGGATGAACAAGCTGCAGCGCTACCTCGAGGACGCGGAAGCAGCGCGATGAACGCTCTCCCGCGGCAACTGACCTGAGCAGACCGAACATCCACGGTCGACGGGCCAGCACGGCGAGATGGCTCCTTTCGGAGCCACCTCGCCGTCGTCATTTCAGCTCAGTAGTGGACCGATCCACGGTTGCCGGCCGCTACGCTCACGGCGTCGCCGGTCACTGCGGCGGCCCGGTATGAGCAGAGAAAGACGATGACATCCGCGAGCTCGTCAGCGGTGACGAGGCGGCGCAGGCTCGTCACCGCGCCAAGATCGGCGCGAACCCGCTCCTCGGTGGCACCCGTGGCTGCCGCCCTGTCCGCGACGAGCTGAGGCGTGCGCTCGGTCTCCACCATGCCGGGGTGCACGACCGTGACACCCACGCCATGCGGCCCCAGCTCGTCGGCCAGGTTGGCGGTGAGCGCTGCGACGGCAACATTGCGGATCGTGCCCGAGATGGAGCCGGTCCGGCGGACATTGAGGCCCGAGATGTTGACGATCCTTCCCCGGCTCTGCTCGATCATGTGCGGGGCGACGGCGCGGGCGCACCGCAGGTAGCCCAGAACCTTGGTGTCGAAATCGGCGGCCACGTCGGCGTCGCGGAGGTCTGCAAGTGCGGCTGGCGCCGAGCTGAAGGAAGGCTGAGCGGCGCAGTTCACCAGCACGTCGACCCCGCCCCAGGCGGCGACGACATGGTCGACCATGGCTTGAACGGACGCGGCATCGGTGGTGTCGGCCGGGACCACGAGCACCTCGGCGCCGGGTTGCGCGGCACGCAGACTCTCCGCGGCGGAGCCAAGCTGTTTCTCGTCACGGGCGACAAGGACGACCTTCGCCCCCTCTGCCACGAGTCCCCGCGCGACGGTGAGTCCAATGCCGCGCGAGCCGCCCGTGACGATCGCGCGGGAGCCGTGCATATGCAGATCCATAGAAGTCCCTCTGTTGCTGACGGTGTTGTCAATGAATGTGTTGACGTGGCACTGCGTGACGTTCTAGCTGAATTGGGGTGTCGTCCTGATGGACGTCGCCGTCGAGGAGATGGCTGCGCCGTTCGCGCCGCGCAGGCACTTAAGGATGTTCTCGACTGCCGCCGACACATCTTCGGTGAGCTTGTCGACCAGGCCATGAGCTGCGGCCTCGTCGGCGGTCCAGCGTTCGGCTCCGTAGAGCAGCAGGCCGGCGGGACCCGAACCGACGATCTGGACCAGTCGCCGCACGAAGATCGGTTCGTAGACGAGACCGTTCCTCAGTGCCGGTATCCCGAACTGCGACGAGAACGACGAGATGCGGACGTCGCAGGCAAGCGCAAGGCTGCAGCCCGCTCCGAAGCATGGGCCATCGATCGCAGCCAGCTTCGGCAACTCGAGGTCCATCAGCGCCACGACGGTCGTCTCGGCAAGATCGCGATATCTCTTGCTGTGGCCCGGATCCGGGCTCCTCAGCTCGGTAAGGTCGCCGCCTGCCGAGAAACTGCCCCCGGCGCCTCGCAGCACCACCGCAGATATGTCGTTGGCTTGGTCTATCGACCGGATGTGGCCCGCCAGGCTCGTCCACATCTCCATCGACATGGCGTTTCGCTTCTCGGGACGGTTGATCGTCAGGTGCGCCACCCGGTCGACGACGTCGAGTGTCATTGCGTCCGTCATCCTCGGCGCGCCCCCGCGTGCACGGTGGACAGGGCGTGGTCGGGCCCCGCCACGACCTGATCACTCAGTAGTGCCCGGATCTCCTGGTCGTCGATGCCCACCTCGCTCAGGAGCGCGACGGTGTCCTGGCCGATGTCAGGCGCTCCGCGTTGGGCGCGCGGTGCTCCGTCGGCGATTAGTGGAGTGTTGACGATGCGGTGATGCCCGAACCGTTCGATGTCGCTGGGGAACATCTCGCGGACGGCGTACTGAGGATCGTCCAACATCTGTGAGATGTCATTGACGGGGCCACACGCGACGCCGGCCGCACGGAGCTCTTCGATCCAGAAGTCCCTGGGTTCTGTCTGGAACCGAGCCTGGAGAAGCTCGGCGAGCTGCTCGCGGTGAGAGAAGCGCGCATACTCGCCCTGGAAACGCACATCGTGCGACAGGTCGATCCCCAGGACGTCGCACAGGTCCTTCCAGGAACGCTCGGTCGCGCCGATTACCAGCACTCCTTCGTCGCTGCAGGTGAAAGCCTCGTACGGCGCCGTGAGCCGGTGCGCGGTACCCAGCGGCGCGGGCACTTCGGCTGTTCCGACAAAGTCAGCCACCTCCCACATCGACCACCCTGCGATCGTGTCTGCCAGGGACACGTCGATATGGGAGCCTCCAAGTCCGGCACGGGCCCGCATCAACGCGGCCAGCACACCGATCGCTCCCCACATCCCGGTGCCGAGGTCGCCGATGGGATAGCCAGCCTTCGCCAGCCGGCCATCGGTGCTCCCCGTCACGCTCAGTAGGCCTCCGTACGCTTGCGCGACCAGGTCGATGCCCTTCGCGTCCCGCATCGGCCCGAACTGTCCGAATCCGGAGATCGAGCAGTACACCAGGTCCGGGCACTCGCCTTTGAGATCGTCGTAGGCCAAGCCTTGCCGAGCCAGAGCGTCCACCCGAAAGTTTTCCACCAGAACGTCTGATCGAGCCGCAAGTGCCTTGACGACGTCCCGCCCCCGCTCGGTCTTGATGTCGACGGCGACACTTCGCTTGTTGCGGTGGATCAGGTCGAACGGAAGAGGTCGCTCTTCTGGACCGACCAAACGGCGCCGAAGCGAGTCACCGTCGACGGGCTCCACCTTGATGACCTCTGCTCCGAGGTCGGAGAGGATCGTCGTGCAGTAGGGGCCTGCCAAGGCTCCGGTGATGTCTAGGACTCGGATGCCACTGAGGAAGTGCGGCCCCGCCGCTGGCTCACCCGACACGCTCTGGTCAGACATGGGATGGATCTCCTTCAATGTCGTGTGACGGGGCATGCGGCGCCTTCTGCCCCGGATCTGATGTGCCTGCCGCGTAGCCGCCGGACATGACTCTCCAGAGCACCGAGATCTCCTCGGATCGCTCACGTCGACTGACTTCCGCCCCTCGCACCGCGGAGGACCCGTGGTACGTGCCGGGGAAGAGGTGCAGCTCGACGGGGACCCCAGCGGCCAGAAGCGACCGCGCGTAGTCGATTCCGTCGTCGCGCAGTGGATCGAGCTCCGCCACCGAGATGTAGGTCTGCGGAAGTCTCGTCAGGTCTTGCACTCGCGCGGGGGCTGCGTACGCCGGGACCGCGCTGGTACCTCTCTCGACCGGTCCGAGATAGGCCGACCAGCACGTCTCCGCATCGCGTCGGTTCAGGGCGGGCGTGTCCGTGAATCGCCGCGCGCTGTCGCTCACGAGACGATCGTCCAACACCGGCGACGCGAGAAACTGGAAGCAGATCGGCGGGCCGTTCCGGTCGCGGGCAAGGAGCGCAGTCGCCGCGACCAGGGCTCCACCGGCGCTGACCCCATGGAGGGCGATTAGCGATGGGTCGATCCCCAGTTCGTCGGCCCTCTCGTGCAGCCAGACCAGGCTGCTGTAGACATCCTCGACCGGAGTGGGGAAGGGCCACTCCGGTGCCAGCCGGTAGTCGACGGAGACGACGACGGAACCGACCTCACGTGCGATCTCCACGTTCCGGAGGTGACTCATCTCGAGATCGCCCAGGATGAATCCGCCGCCGTGCACGTGGTAGATGGCGCCCCTGTTCGCACGGTGGCGTGGCCGGTATACGCGCAGTCCGATCAAGTGACCGTCCACGGCCGCGCAAGTGTGGTCCTCGATGGTCACGCCGTCGTCGGTCGAGTCATACCGACCGGAGGCGACTATGCGGCTCGCGAAGATCCGGCGAGCTTCCACGACGTCTGTGCGATCGATCCGAGGCAGGGCGGATGCAGCTTGGGCTAGCTCCGGGTCCAGGTGGTGGTGGCTCATTCGTTCCTCACTTGGGGGGACCTGCGTCACGAGTGCGGCGGCCGTTGGCCATGTCGTCGTTGCGCATGCCTGGGTTCGACGATGCGAACGACCGGAGCAGCCTGGGGTCCTCGATCCAGATCTGGCGCCGGGAGCGACGAATCGACCCGGTGTCCTCCAGCTTCTTGAGCGTCCGGGAGACGACCTCGCGTACTGACCCGATCGCGTCGGCGAGCTCCGACTGATCCGACTGGACCAGGAGTCCGTTCACCGTGGGTGTCGCCATCTCGAGCAGGTGGCGGCTGACCCGCTGCTGCACCGACCCGAAGAGGTTGTCCTCGAGGTGCATGACGGTTTCGTACGTGGACTCCGCCAAGTGCACGGCGACCTGGTAGCAGAGGTCTGCTCTGGTCCGCATGAGGTGCCGGAAGGTTTTTGGGTTCAACAGCGAGACCTCGCACGATGTAACGGCAGCCAACGAGGACGGTGCACCGTTCGTGAGCATCGCCGGTAGGGCGGTGATTTGACCGGCCGTCAGGTACCGCGTGGTCGCCTGTCGTCCGTCCCACGACGTGATCTGCGCGCGGATTTGTCCGCTGTGGATGAGGGCGACGCGGTAGTCCCCCTCGTTGGCGTTGCAGATGAGCGTGCCTGCCGGATACGACACGACTCGGCTGTCCGCGAGGAGTGCGTCCCGGACTTCCGGGTCCTGCCCGGACAGAAAGCTCTTCGACCATGCTTCCAATGCGGCCGCCGGTGGGCCGGACTTGGGACCGTTCATTTCAGTGCCGTTGCCTTCTCCGAGCCGGCTGTCGATCGTGGCGAGTTCTCTGCGGGGTCCGCAGGAGCGTCCTGGTCGAGGCCGAACTGCGACGTGAGCCTCGACCTCGGATCCCGCACGGGCCAGGTGTCTGACTCGACGGTGTGAATGAATCGGCGGATGATGCCATTGAACTGCCGAGGGTCCTCGAGATTCGGGACATGCCCGCTGTTGGGGAGTATGTGCATCCCGCACGAGGGCACCGTTCGCTTGAGCATGATTCCGGTAGATAGGCACGCCTCATCCTCGTCACCGTTGACCACGAGGAGAGGGACCGAGAAGCTCCGGAAGTCATCGATCATGTCGTGGAGCGACGGTCGGCATGCCTGGATCTGGAGGATCGTGAGCGCTCGCCCCTCCGCGGACTGCTCGGAGAACTGTTCGATCATCTCGTGCCACGCCTGCTCGTCGCGATGCTTGAGCTGCACCCTGCTGGGTCCTTCGCCCATTGCGCGCCCGACGGGGGCTGATCCGTGGAAACGAAGCTGCTTTGCCACGATCCTGGCCTCCTCCAGGTAGGCAGGACGACCCGCCGGGTCGGAGCCGGATCCGGCACTGACTGCCATGACCGACCGCACCCGATCGGGATGGCGCAGTCCCAACTGGAGGGCGGTGTACCCGCCCATGGATAGTCCGACGATATGGACGGTTTGAAGCTCCAGGGCGTCGAGCACGTTCAGTGCGTCCTCGACCGCTCGCTGCCAGGAGTACGCCGACGGACGCGTCGGCACATCGGATGGGGTGTAGCCGCGGGCGGCGTAGGTGACGCACCGGAAGTCTTCCCTAAGCTCGGCGACCTGCCGAGACCAGCTGCGGTGGTCGCCGGCGTACTCGTGGAGGAAGAGCACAGGCTCCCCGTCCCCGGTGTCGGTCACGTGAAGACGAATACCGTCAGATGTCTCGACGGGTGGGTGCGTCGTCATGTCTCCTCTTTCTCGGTCCGCGTCCTTATGCACTGGCACTGGCCCTGGCTGCGGCGTGGGTCACATACTTTCTGCACTTTGTGGTCGAGTCTGTGACTCAAGTCGGTCGATGTCTACAGGCCAGGCGGGTTTTCGATGTCCGGCGAGACAGTCTCGCGGGACGCGAAGGCGCGAGATGCGGCCTCCTGTGTGGCCCGGGTTCTGCTGCGGGCCGGTCGGTCGCCGTGTGCGTCACGAAGAGCGGGTTTCCTCTGGGGTGGATGATGGTGATGCTGGATTTGTGCTGGCCAGCAGCCCGTGGATTCGGCTGGCTGAGCCGGGTGGCGATGGTCGCGCCGTCTGCAGAGGGTTGAGGGCCTCGCGCTCGCAGGCGGGGGGCGGGGAACGGGAATGAGCGGGGTCACCGGTTCCAGCGCATCCGTGCAGACAACCGTCGCTTCTCCCGTAAAGCTTGGTGACCCTGGTTCCGTCTACTTCCTGCGCGAACGAGGGGTGGGGGACTTCGGCTCACACACCGCCGTCGTCAACCACGGTGCACGCGTGGACGCCGGCGCCCAGCTGGCCGTCTCCCGGTCCAAAGGCTCACTCAGGGAAGGGGGCGGGCCGGTGGCGGAGACCTCCTTCCCCGAGCGCGCCGAGAATGAGGTGCACGGCACGCGATCCCTTCCAAAGGGTTTGGCGCTACCTATATAGGCTGGCTGTTGCCCATGGGCCGAGGGTGAACCCACCACTGTCCCGCCGGACTTCCACGGCACCCGCACCACCGAAGTGCGCAGGGATGAGTAGCTCCTTTTCATCAGCTGCCCGCCCGAGAATCCGACGGCGACTGGCCACCGCCTGTTCCGGAGCCAGGCAGGCGCTGCTGTTGCAGCAGGGGTGGAGGATCTGTACCGGGCTGTGCAGCAGATCTCCGGCGAAGACCGCCCGCTCGCTCCCCGAAGCGAGGCGCAGCACGGACGAACCGGGAGTGTGGCCGGGCGCGGACTCCAGTGTGAGGTGGTCGTCGATGCGGTGGAGCCCGTCCCACAGCACGGCCTGTCCGGCCTGGTGGATGGGCGCGATGCTGTCTTCGTAGGTCAGGCGGTCGACCACATGCAGGCCGCTCCCGTACGCGTTGTCCGGACCATAATGGAAGTCGTCGGCGGCCGGAATGAGGTATTGGGCGTTGGGAAACGTCGGAACCCACTGCCCTTCTGCGTCAACTGTGTTCCAGCCGACATGATCGACGTGGAGGTGGGTGTTGACGACGACGTCGACATCCTGTGGGCGAACATCGGCCCTAGCCAGGAGGCCGAGGAAATCGCCCTGACAATGGTCGAACGGCGGCATGCCTGGTCGCTCGCGGCCGTTGCCCGCTCCGGTGTCGATCAGGACGGTTCGTCCACCGCTGCGCAGCACCCAGGTCTGTAGCGCAAGCACCGCGGTATCGCTGTCCGGATCCCAGTGGTCCGGTGCCAGCCAGGCCTCGTTGCTCTTCCATACGCCGGCAGAAGCTTCCGGGAACATGCCGGAGGTAGGCGCAAACGGCTTGTGCCATTCAACGATCCGGATAACCTCGACATCCCCCAGCACCATGCGCTGCACACTCTCGTTCTCGTTTGTCATAGATTCGACCGTACGAAGGTCGAGCGATCCTCTCAATGCGCATCTAGCTCAATAAAATATGAATCCATCTCACATTTTAGGCAGGAGATATCTTGGGTGGATGGATGTGGTCAGTGATGCAATCTCTGCTGTGCACCTCGGGCACCCCTGGTCTCACCGGGTGCGGATAAGTGGGACCTGGTGCGCGCGACTGGACCCGTACGACGGCGCGGGCTTCTACGTCGTCCTGAAGGGCAACTGCTGGCTACTGACCGACGGCGGCGCCCCGGTACCTCTCGGCGTGGGTGACGCGGTGCTGCTGCCTCATGGCACAGGTCACGTGATCGCCGATTCCTCAGTCGATGCGGCGGTCGCGGAGGAGAAGGCGGTGCCGTTCGAGCAATGGCTTGTGGGGACACGGCCGCGAGCCCGGCCTGATCGCGACGAGACCGAGATACTCTGTGGCAAGTACTGGCTCGATTGCAGTCGCATGCACCCGCTCATGGCAGAGCTGCCAGAGGTCGTCCACCTTCCCAATCGAGTAGGCAGCCACCTCGAACTCCGTGCTGCGATCGACCTGCTCGCCGGTGAGCTGGACGAGAGGCGGCCCGGCTCCTGCGTCGCGCTCCCGAACCTGCTCGACCTTCTCCTCGTCTACATGATCCGCTCCTGGATGACCGAGACCACCTGCGGAGCCTGGCCCGGCGCACTGGGCGACCCGGTGACGGGCGCCGCCCTGCGGGCGATGCATTCAAACCCCGCCGCCCCGTGGAGCAACGACCGCCTGGCTGCAGAGGCGAACGTCTCCCGTCCCACCCTGGCGCGCCGGTTCACCACGCGGGTCGGCCGCCCTCCGATGGCGTACCTCACTTGGTGGCGCGTGATCCTTGCCGCCAGCCTGCTCCGCGACACCCCAGACACCCTGGCTACCATCGCCGGCCGAGTCGGCTACGGCAGCCCGTACGCACTCTCACACGCCTTCGAGAGGGAGTTCGGCATTACACCAGGGCGGTATCGAGCGAAGGCCGCGGGTCGATCCGCTCTCACCGCAAACCCTCAACTGTCGTCGAAATAGACTGACATTGGAAACCCGGTCGTGCAGTTGATGAAGTTTGCGGTATCCCGTGGCAATGACCATGTGAGCTGCCCAACATTTGTCGACCGTCTCGGTCAGTGTCTATGACCCAGCTGGTGCCGGTGATCGCCGCTGCGGATCGTTGCGAGCATCGCCAGTCAGGCATGGACGTCGACGCGGACGTCACCGATCTGGATGGGCAGTGGGAACTGCTCGGCTGGCGGCAGGCCGGAGTCGAAGCGGCTGTCGAGGACGGAATGGGATGCTCAGAAATGGCATCCCCAAGTGCGACTCCCGGTTGTCGCGGTTCGAAGACGGAGGGCTGCTGACGACGCACTGCTTAAGTGGTGCCGGTGAGATGTACTGAGCTGCAGCGCCTGTCGGACAACGCTCGAAGTTTCGCGGCCCGCACTCAAACGGCGAGTAGGCGCAGTGTCTGCTCGCGACCGGGAGAGCTGCGCGGGTCGGCGCCCTCGTACGTTCCTGAGACGGGGTGGATCATCACCTCGTCCACGGCATACGTCGCGGCGAGTCCTTCGATCTGTGCTCGCGCGTCATCCGGCCCACCGATCACCCACTGATTCGCCATCGCGTCGACGATCTGTTTGTGGGCGGGTGGGAGTCTGATCTTCTCGGCCTGCTCGATGCTCTTCACGGCGGCCTGCGGTTGGCCGGTGCGCAGGCCGAGCATGACGAGCAGCCACGGTAGCGCGGCGCGGTAGGCCTCGTCATACGTGTCGGCGACCGAGGCGTGGATGGGCAGAATAGTTTGCGGCTCGGCGAGCTGGGGGGAGGGCTCGAAGCTGGAACGGTACGAGTGCAGCGCCTCGGCGGTGCTGCCGACACCGAGGTGGTGCCCGAAGACGTACGGCATCCCCTTCTGGCCTGCTAGCCGGGCTGACTGCGAGGAGGCGCCGAGCAGCCAGACCTGCGGGACAGTGGTGGCCTTCGCGGTCGCGCGCAGCGTCTGGCGCCGTCCGGCCACGGTCATCTCGATGCCCGAGGTCTTCATCATGGCGATCACGCTGTCGATGTGCTGCGGATAGGACATGACCCCATGGCTTTCGATGCCTCCGACGCCATGTCGCAGCGCATCGCTGGTGATCGGGTCGGTGCCGGAGGAGCGTCCGATGCCGAGGTCGATGCGGCAGGGGTGAGCCGCCTCGAGTAGGGCGAACTGCTCCGCGACCACGAAAGGTGTGTGGTTGGGCAGCAGCACCGCGCCGCTCCCGACCCGGATCCGCTCCGTGGCGTCGGCGAGCATCGCGACCAGTACCGGTGGATTGGTGCCTGCCGAGGCGAGCATGTTGTGGTGCTCGGCGACCCAGTACCGCCGGTAGCCGATCCGATCAGCCAACTTCGCCAGGGAGAGCGTGGCATTGATCGCGTCCGAGGTCGACTGGTCGTCACGGACGGGGACGAGGTCAAGGACCGACAGAACGGGGAAGCACACCGTGCTCATGCCCCAGCCGCCGTGTCCGACCGCGCGGCTGTGTCGGCGGTCGTCAACCCCTTCACGATCTCCAGTGAGCGCTGGCGTCCAGCCGCTGTGGCGCCGGCGAGCTGGAACATCAGTTCGTCCGCACCGGTCGAGGCCAGCAGTGAACGCAGCCGAGCCTCCACCTCGTCGGGGGTGCCGATCGCCTGACGGCCGTTGCGCCGCGCGAGGATTTCCTGTTCGCGGGGGCTGAATTCGTACGCCTCCGCTTCCGATTTAGACACCAGGTCCGGCCTCTTGCCCTCCAGCATGCGGATGAAGGTGATCTCGCTGAGGAGCATCTCGGCGCGCACGACGTCAGGGGAGTCGTCTGTGGACAGCATGATGGAGATCATCGAGTACGGCTTCTCAAGGAACTCGGACGGTCTGAACGACTGCCGGTAGCGGTCGAGCACGGGCTCGGTGTGGTCGTCGGCGAAGTGGTGCGCGTACGCGAACGGCAGCCCGAGCGCACCGGCCAGCTGCGCCGAGAATCCCGAGGAGGAACCGAGCAACCAGGTCTCGGGAGCGTCGCCGAGGCCAGGCACGGCGAGCAGCCGCGACATCGGGTTCTGTGGTGGCGTGCCGCAGTGGAAGAACCCGAGCAGCTCGCGCAGCTCCTGCTGGAACGTGGAGGCGTCGGAGCCCCCCTTGATGCGACGCAGGGCGAGAGCAGTCGCTCCATCAGCGCCAGATGAATGTCCGATACCGAGATCGATTCGGTCACCGTAGAGCGCCCGCAGTGTGCCGAACTGCTCGGCGACGCTGAGCGGGGCGTAGTTCGGCAGCAGGAGACCGCCCGAGCCGACGCGGATCGTCGTGGTGGCAGCCGCGGCGGCACCCATCAGGATGGCCGGTGATGACGAGAGACTGACCGGCAAGCCGTGGTGCTCGGCGAACCAGTAGCGCCGGTAGCCAAGTTGTTCGGCTCTTCGGGCCAGGGCAACTGATGCGCACACCGCGTCGGAGCTGGTCTGTTCGTGGTTCCGCCAAGCGAGGTCGAGCACGTTCAGCGGCGCGTCTTCGAGTGTGGTCATGGTGGTGCGAGTCCCTGCGCGTAGGTGTCGATGATTGACGAACATCGGTTATTGATGCGATGCGGCCATGCCTCAAGTCAGTTATCCGTCGATCCAGGACGTCGTCATTGGGCGCGTGTTGCAGGCGTTGGGCGAGAGCCGATCCGGCGCACGAGCGTGTGGTCGTTGCTAGTTGATTCCGCGCGGCTGCAGGGCGACTTCGACGTCATAGGGCGTGGGCGCTGGATCATCACCTGCGCGCTCTCCGTGAGGACGCCATCATCTGAAGCCCCGGCACGGCGGCACGCGATGTTGCCCCTCCCCGCGTCCCGCGATCGATGACAGTTCCTCGGCCTCTGGAGGCGGTGCGTCATGCGTGATCGCCTGTCACCCCGGGCGGGTTCTCTCGAACGCGTCGTCATTGCTTCAGCGCACGCAACGTGCTCCGGTGGAAGACGAGGGGGTGGTGTCCGTCGTGGGCGCGCGTGCCCAACACCTCGAACAGCACGATGTCGTGGTCCCCGGCGGGTACGGTGCGATCGACTCGGCAGTCCAGCCACAACGAAGCCCCGACGAGAAACACGGCACCGTCCGGGGATGCCTGCCACGTGGCGGTGGCGAAACGGTCCGCGTCGCGGGCGGCCAGAGCTGTGCAGAGCTCGACCTGATCGGCGCCGAGCACGTTGATACCGATCCGTCGGGCGGCGGAGAGTCTGGGCCACGTGGTGGAGCCGCGGTCGATGCAGACCGACACGAGCGCGGGTTCGAGCGATACCGAGGTGAACGAGCTCGCGGCCATGCCTACGGGGCCATTGGGGCCGAGAGCGCAGATTGCGGTGACGCCGCTCGGGAATCGGGAGAACGCGCGTCGCAGGGTCTGACGACGTGCCGTCGGGTCGGGGAACTGCAGTGGCTCGGTGAGGCCCTCCTCGTCGATACTGCGCATGGTCATGTCGGCGAGCTCAGTCACTGGTTTCCTCCTCGGTGATCCGGGCTGCAAGTAGTTCGGCGTCCTAAGAGACGCGGCGAGCACTGACACATCCGGGTTCTGCCGCATTCATGTTGACACCCTCCTGCCGTGCACCGGCTGCGATGTGGGACATGCTCTCGAGAACGTAGGGGCACGTCTGTGACCCACGTCCGGTAGCTGTCTTTCGTACTGAGCAAGTCGACGGAACTAGGTCACAGACTTCGCTGCCGCGAGGGGACAGACTGCTGCCACCGGCAGGTTGTGGCGTTGGGGCGATAGCGCCTATCCGGGCAGTGACACGCGGGAGTGCGGACATGTGGTTCCAACTCTCCGACGGCGGGAGAGGAACGTGATCGGGCAGTCGATGTGCGACGAGTTCAAGGAACCCGCTACGCACCACCACCACCACCGCCGTCACCACCGCCACCCTCACCCTCACCCCTGCTCGGCCCCCATGGCCGACGCGGGACTCCCCGGCAAGAAGAACGGACAAGGTTTCTACAGCGATGACTAGATCAATGCATCAGCGTCCTGAAGCGCGCATACACACGTGGTTCCCGACCTCATCCAGGCGACGTCTGCTCGGCGTCGCAGGAGGCGGGCGATGGGCAGACGCCAGCACGGTCCATGCGCGGAAAGTAGGGCGGGAGTCTGCCGCTTGTGGACAGGCGGTGCTCAGCTGGCCGATGCTCTTCGGCCGGCACTTCGCGCCAGCCGATCCGACAAGCTGCGCGCCGGCCGTCGCAGGGGCTCAGCAGTCACGGCTGCTGCCGGTCGGGGGGCGTTCACGGTGAAGGAGCTATTCCCACTCTCCGAGGAACATCAGGCAATTCGCGAGGCGGTGCGTGCGGTCGCTGAGGCGAAGATCGCGCCATTCGCGGCGTTGGTCGATGAGGAGGCGCGCTACCCGCACGAGGCGGCACAGGCCTTGCTGGCGGCCGACTTCCACGCGCCACACGTGCCTGAGGAGTATGGCGGCGCTGGGGCGGATGCGTTGGCAACGGCACTGGTCATCGAAGAGGTCGCGCGTGTGTGTGTCTCGTCCTCCCTGATACCGGCCGTCAACAAGCTCGGTAGCCTGCCGGTGCAGATCGGCGGCGATGAGCAGATCAAGAAGGCCTATTTGCCGCGCCTGGCGGCGGGTGAGGGCTTCTCGTGCTGTCTGTCGGAGCCCGACGCCGGCAGCGATGCGGCGAACCAGAAGACCCGTGCAGTGCGCGACGGTGACTACTGGATCCTCAACGGCGTGAAGCGGTGGATCTCCAACGCCGGTGAGTCCGAGTTCTACACAGTCTTGGCGGTGACCGACCCAGATCGGCGATCAAAAGGCATTAGCGCGTTCGTGGTAGAGCGGTCCGACGAGGGTGTTTCGTTCGGTGCGCAGGAAAAGAAGCTCGGTGTCAAGGGATCCCCGACGCGCGAGGTCTACCTCGACAATGTCCGGATCCCGGGCGATCGCATCATCGGACCGGAAGGCTCGGGCTTCACCACGATCATGAAGACGCTCGACCACACCCGCGTCACGATCGCTGCGCAAGCCGTCGGCGTCGCGCAGGGTGCGCTGGACTATGCGCTCGGGTACATGCAGGAGCGGAAGCAGTTCGGCCAGAATCTCACCGAATTCCAGGGCCTGCAGTTCATGATCGCCGACATGGGCATGAAGGTTGAGGCCGCCCGTCAGCTGACGTACGCCGCAGCGGCCCGTTCGGAGCGCGGCGACTCGGACCTAACGTTCTTCGGCGCTGCGGCGAAGACCTTCGCATCCGACACGGCGATGCAGGTCACGACCGACGCGGTGCAGCTGCTAGGCGGCTACGGCTACACGCGTGACTACCCCGTGGAGCGGATGATGCGCGACGCCAAGATCACCCAGATATACGAAGGCACCAACCAGGTCCAGCGCATCGTGATGGCCCGCGAGCTGCTCGCAGGAGTCCAGTCGATCTGAATCGTCAGGTCGAGGACAAGTACCTCATCGAGCGGCGGTCACGGGTCTTCAGTCCGCTGCTCTCATCACACCAGCCTCGTTAGGAGAACTGATGGAGTTCGCTCTCAGCCCGCGCGCCCTCGAGTACCAGGAGAAGCTGCTGGACTTCATGGACCAGCATGTCTACCCCGCCGAGTCCGTGTACGCCGCACAGATGGCGGAGTCCGGAGACGCGAACTTTCATCCGCCGATCCTCGAGAAGCTGAAGGCTGAGGCGAGGAAGCGTGGTCTGTGGAACCTTTTCAACCCTCATGAAAGCGAGGAGTGGGGATCACCGGGCCTGAGCAATCTCGACTATGCGCCGCTCGCCGAGATCATGGGCAGGAGCCCGTTCATTGCTGCCGAGGCGATGAACTGCAACGCCCCAGACACCGGCAACATGGAGGTGCTGCAGCTGTTCGGCACCGAGGAGCACAAGGAGAAGTGGCTCAAACCGCTGCTGGCCGGTGAGATTCGGTCGGCGTTCGCCATGACCGAGCCTGGCGTTGCGAGCTCGGACGCCACGAACGTCCAGCTTCGGATGGACTCCGATGGTGACGACTACGTGCTGAACGGCCGCAAGTGGTTCGCCACCAACGCGCTGCACTCGAACTGCAAGGTACTCGTCGTCATGGGGAAGACGGATGTTAACGCGGCTGTGCACCGTCAGCAGTCGATGATGGTCGTCCCGCTCGACACACCTGGCGTCACGATCGTCCGCGGTGTGCCCGTCTTCGGATTCCGGGACCGAGAGGGTCACGCCGAGATCCTGTTCGAGAACGCGCGTGTGCCGAAGACCGCGCTGCTCGCAGGTGAGGGTGACGGCTTCATGATCGGCCAGGCTCGTCTGGGCCCTGGTCGCATCCATCACTGCATGCGCTCCATCGGAGCGGCCGAGCGTGCGCTCGACCTGATGATCGCCAGGGCCCAGAACCGGGTCACGTTCGGTACGCCGGTCGCAAACCGGTCGAACGTCCAGGACTGGATCGCCGAGGCGCGCATCGAGATCGAGATGATCCGTCTGCTCACCTTCAAGACCGCCTGGTTGATGGATACCGTCGGCAACCAGAAGGCTCGGACCGAGATCGCCGCGATCAAAGTCGCCGGTCCGCAGGTGGCGCTCAAGATCATCGACCGCGCGATCCAGGTGCATGGCGGTGCCGGCGTCACTGACGACTTCTTGCTGGCTCATTTCTGGGCCCTCCAGCGCACACTGCGATTGGCAGACGGTCCGGACGAGGTGCACAAGCGGACGATCGCCCAGGTCGAGCTGCGCCGCATCTCGCCCGAGTGGAACAGGAAGCGACGGGGGGCTTCCGCGTGACCGAGGACGACCTTGCATTCGACCTCGGTGTTCTCGGGGACCTACTGCGCGCCGACGGTGTTGACGTCACCGGAGAGCTGTCTGCGAACCGCGTCGGTCGAGGCCAGTCGAACCTGACGTACACGATCGACGACGCTGCGGGCCGCCGGTGGATCGCGCGCCGCCCCCCTCGCGGCAACGTCCTGGAGTCCGCACACGACGTGCAGCGTGAGTTCGGCATTCTCTCTGCCTTGCAGGCCACCGATGTCCCGGTGCCCAGGATGCTGGGGAAGTACGTCGACGAGCGTCTGGCGGAGTCACCGGTGGTGGTGATGGAGCACGTCGACGGACTGGTCGTGGACCGTCACCAGACTGCAGAGGCCCTCTCGTATGATCTGCGGGGTGCTCTCGGGCCGGCCCTGGTGACGACGCTGGCTAGTATCCACGAGGTCGATGTCATATCGGTTGGCCTTGACGGGTTGTCCAGTCATGCGCCGTATGCGGCACGGCAAATCAATCGGTGGGCCCGACAGTGGGACGAGAGCCGCACCCGCGAGCTACCGGCGCTCGATGAGTTGACTTGCTTGTTGCGTCACCGCATGCCTGAACAGCGCCAGTTGTCGCTGGTACACGGTGACTTCCACATCCAGAACGTCATTACCGACCCCCAGACGGGTGACGTGCGGGCTGTGCTCGACTGGGAGCTCAGCACCTTGGGTGATCCCCTCGCTGACGTCGGCAGTCTGCTTGCCTACTGGCCCGAGGCGACCGACGAGCCGACCGCGTTGTTCGCTGCGTCGACCTTGCCCGGGTTCGTCGGCCGCGCGGATCTCGCGGAGGCGTATGTGAAGGCATCCGGCCGAGACGTTACCGACCTGCCCTACTGGCACGTGCTGGGACTGTGGAAGATCGCGATCATCGCTGAGGGTGTGCGCCGGCGTGCGCTCGACGATCCGCGCAATGCCGCCGACGGTGGACCGCCCCAAGCGCACTTGGCCGACCAGCTCATAGACCGGGCCTGGCGTACGGCCGTCGACGCGGGACTCGACCGATGAGCGAGTGGCGCGAGGTGGTTGCGACGTGCCGGGCCAAGCCCGGGAGGGGGACCGACTCGCCGAGATCGTTGCGGCCGAGCTGGCGCACATCAGTGCAGAGGAAGGCTGACTACGCTATGTGAGACGTGGTGGGGAGTGGGCTCGAAGGACACTTTGCGGCCCATGGCTCGTCTGCCTACTTCGAGACGATGTCGACGCGTATGGTCCGCGGCGCACGTGGTCCGCGTTCTTGATCGGATCGAGGGCAAGCGTGATGCCCTGGGCTCGCGGACCCAGACCGTGAGCATGAGCTGCCGGTGTTACCGCCGCTGAACAGCATCAGGAGCGCGTTGCCGCGTCCATCGATGCCACGGTCAACGACATGCTCGCGCGCGACTAGCGACGTCCTCCAGCGCAGAACGGATGCCATCGACCGCCTCGGCGTAGCGCTCGCTCGTCGTAGTCGAACACCACGAAGCCAGCTATTAAGGCCCGGTTGATCAGGAGCGACATGTAGTTCGCCGGCCCCGGAGCAGGGGTCGCGTTGTATGTGGAGATGTTCATAACCTGTCGGCGATATCCTTGAGTGCACGCTATAGAGAGGTGGATGCACGTTTGTTTTGTGCGCGCTGTTCGTGCCGTCGGGACCAGCGCGCAGGAACCACGAGCCGACGGAGTGAGTAGATCGTTCCGATGGGTGAAGGTGATCCGCTCGACACTCAGCGGTACCCGCCGTCCCCGGCCGCGGAGCTGGAACGCATCGGGTTCGACGATGCCGAGGAGATCGGCCGCGGCGGGTTCGGTGTGGTGTATCGCTGCAAGCAGGCGGACCTGGACCGCACGGTGGCGGTGAAGGTACTCACCGTCGTACTCGACGACGAGAACCGGGCCCGATTCTTCCGGGAACAGCAGGCGATGGGCCGGCTGACCGGGCACCCGAACATCGTCGATATTCTGCAGGTCGGCGCCACCGACAGCGAACTTCCGTACATCGTGATGCCGTATCACCCGCAGGAATCCCTCGACGTGCGAATCCGCGGCCACGGGCCGCTACCGTTGGAGGATGTACTGCGACTCGGTGTGAAGATGGCAGGTGCGGTAGAGACCGCGCACCGGGCGAACATCCTGCTCACCGAGTACGGCGAGCCGGAGTTGGCCGATTTCGGCATCGCGCACATCAGCGGCGGCTTCGAGACTGCCACCGGCGCCGTCACCGGGTCACCGGCGTACACCGCGCCGGAGGTACTGGGGGGTGATCCGCCGAGCCCGGCCGCCGACGTCTACGGGCTCGGTGCCACCTTGTTCAGTGCCCTGACCGGCCATGCCGCGTTCGAACGTCGTAGTGGTGAACAGGTCGTGGCGCAGTTCCTGCGGATCACCACCCAAGAGGTGCCTGATCTGCGTGAGCACGGGATCCCCGACGATGTGTCCGCGGTGATCGCCCGCGGGATGTCCCGCGAGCCCGGTCAGCGCACGGAAACTGCCGTCGAGTTCGGGGAGGAACTGCGGGGGCTGCAACGGCACCACGGCTTCCCGGTCGACGAAATGGCCCTTCGCGCGGAACCCGATGCGCAGGGGAACAGAAAGCAGCCGACCTCGCACGGCGGACGAGGCTCGTCGGCGCCCTCCACACTGGGCGCGATGGGAAGTCTTCCCCTGGAACTGACGAGCTTCATCGGCCGGCGACACGAGCTCACCGAGGCGAAGAACCAACTGACCGGGTCGAGGCTGGTGACGTTGACCGGGATCGGGGGTGTCGGCAAGACCCGGCTGGCGATGCGGGTCGCGTCGGCGGTGCAACGGCAGTATGCCGACGGTGTGCGCCTGGTGGAGTTGGGTGAACTGCGTGACGGGTCGTCGCTGGTCGATGCGGTGGCCGCCGCGGCGGGGATACGGGACCACTCGGCGGGGCCGCTGCGGGAGGTGCTGATCGAGTTCCTCGCCCCGCGCGAGGTGCTGTTGGTCCTCGACAACTGCGAGCACGTCGTGGACGCGGTCGCCGAACTGGTCGGCCCGCTGCTGAGGGTGTGTCCGCGGTTGCGGATTCTGGCCACCAGCCGTGAACCCCTGGGCATCGGCGGGGAGTCGGTGCTCCGGGTTCCCCCGCTGGCCGTGCCCGATCCTGAACGGCAGCCCTCATTGCGAGGGTTATCCAAATTCGATGCGGTGACCCTGTTCGCCGAACGCGCCGCTGCCGCGGTTCCCGGATTCATGCTCACCGAGGACAACGCGGTGACGGTGGCGGGGATCTGTCAGCGCCTCGACGGGTTGCCGCTGCCGATCGAGTTGGCGGCGGCTCGGTTGCGGGCGATGTCGCCCGAGCAGATCCTCGGGCGGTTGACCGACCGCTACACCCTGTTAACCCGCGGCAGCCGGGGTGCGCCGACGCGGCAGCAGACATTGCGGTTGTGTATCGACTGGAGTTTCGAGTTGTGCACCGCCGGAGAGCAACTGGTGTGGGGGCGGGTGGCGGTCTTTGCGGGGAGTTTCGAACTCGATGCGGCGGAGCAGGTGTGCGGCGCCGGCCTGGATCCGGGCGAGTTGCTCGACACGCTGACATCCTTGGTGGAGAAGTCGATCCTGATTCGGGAGGAATCCGGGTCGGTGGTGCGGTTCCGGATGCTCGAGACCCTCCGCGAATACGGGTACGAGAAACTCGAGCAGACAGGCGAGGCTTTGTCTTTGCGTCGCCGGCATCGGGACTGGTACGAGGCGTTGGCGCTCGACGCTGAGGCCGAGTGGATCAGTGCGCGCCAACTCGACTGGATCGCCCGCCTGCAGCGGGAACAACCGAATTTGCGGGAGGCCCTCGAATTCAGCATCGACGACGATCCTGCCGCCGGCCTGCGCACCGCCGCCGCGCTGCACTGGTTCTGGCTTTCCCAGGGCTTCCTGAACGAGGGGCGACGCTGGCTCGATCAACTGCTCGCCCACCACAGCGGCCCACCCACCTTGGATTCGATCATGGCACTCTACTGCGACAGCGTGATGGCCAACGTGCAGGGCGACCTCGACGCCGGGACAACGCTCGTCGAGGGGGCGCGGACTCTCACCGCGCAGATCAGCGACCCGCTGATACGTGCTTACGTCGACTGCGCCGGCGGCTTGCTGGCCGTCTGCAGAGGTGACCTCCCACGAGCATGCTCGCAACTGGAAACCGCCCTCGCGGTGTTCAGTGAACGCAGAGATCGAACACTCGAAGTAGCCGCCTTGTATCTCTTGGGGCTAGCGTATGAGCTGTCCGGCAGTACAGACCGGGGTAATCAATGCCACGAGCGTGTTCTCGCGATAACGGAGCAGTATGGCGAGAAGATGTATCGGTCGTACTCGTTGTGGGCCTTAGGAATTTCTGTGTGGCGACAGGGTGGCACCGATCGTTCGGTGCGACTTCTCGAACAGTCGTTGGAGCTGACCCGGCAAGTGCACAGCCCCCGCGTCGCGACTGCCGGTCTCGAAGCACTCGCCTGGATCGCCTGCGAACTACACGACGCACCGAGAGCTGCGGTTCTGCTGGGGGCTGCAGAAGAGCTGGCGCGGTCAATGGGCACCCCGGCGGTCATGCTTTCCAATCTTCTTGTTTATCAGAATGAATGCGAGTCAAGGGCGCGGAAGAAACTCGGCGACAAGGCATTCGAAGAGGCCCACCGCAGGGGGCAGGGACTGGGCTTCGATGCGGCGATCGCCTTCGCTCTCCACGAGCATCCACCCAGCACCTCGGCACCCGACACCGTCGCGTCGACGCGACTGACGAAGCGAGAACGCCAAGTCGCCGACCTGATCGCCGAAGGCATGACCAATCAGGCCATCGCCGACCGCCTGGTGATCTCACCTCGCACCGCGCAAGGGCATGTGGAGCACATCCTGACCAAACTGGGTTTCACCTCCCGGACGCAGGTCGCGGCCTGGGTCGTAGAGGAGAGTCGCCAAATTTGATTCGTAGTCGAGCGCGCCGCGCTCCCGCTTGTCACGCCGACCGACGGAGCAACGTCATGGGATTCGGCGAATCGCTGCAGCAACAGCGCTCTGTCACCTCTTCCGGTTTCGCCTGAGAACCAACCGATCAAGGTGAGCAGCGAGGTGTACGGGTGTGAGAGTTAGGACTCCGGGTCGAAGTTCGGTGGCCGCCCGCTTCGGCCGTTGCTCCCGCCGTCGCCAACCCGGCATCGATGAGATCCTGACGGAGCTCGCCGCCCACGAAAGGCGTAGTCGTCACGCATCTGCGCGGGATGCGCACCTGGCAAAGAAAGTAGTGGGATTCAGGTCACAGTCATAGCGGCCGCGAGGAGTCAGACTCCTTCAACCGGATGCTAAGGGGCTGAACGGCAGGGCCGGCCCCGGGAGTATCAACTCGTTGTGGCCCTGTTGGAGGCATTGTGCAGACGCGACTTAGTGACCTAGGGAGGAAAGGTGACGATCGGATGATGGCCGATCCCAATGCCGTCTCGGCGGCTGTAGCCGACCTCCGTGCGGGCCGGCTCGTGATCGTCGTCGACGATGCCGACCGGGAGAACGAGGCGGATCTTGTCCTCTCGGCTGCGGATGCGCGACCCGATCAGATCGCGTTCATGATCCGGCACACGACCGGGATCCTATGTGTTCCGATGCCGGGGGCACTACTCGATCGTCTGGGGATCGACATGATGGTGGGCGACAACACCGACCCGCATCAAACGGCCTTCACTGTCAGCGTCGACCATGCGGGCGTCTCGACTGGGGTGAGTGCGTCCGACCGCTGTGCGAGTGCGAACGCGCTGGCTGATCCGGATGCCACTGGGGAGGACTTCACCCGTCCCGGTCACATGTTCCCGCTGCGCGCACACGAAGGCGGAGTTCTCAAACGCGCCGGACACACCGAGGCCGCGGTCGATCTGCTGACACAGGCCGACAAGTATCCCGTGGCCGTGATCTCGGAGCTGATCAACGAAGACGGAACCATGCTGCGTGGTGAGCAGATCGGTGACTTTGCCGCGACGCACGGGCTGACCGTGGTCACTGTTGCCGATCTGGTTCGGTACCGGCGCCGTCACGACAAGCTGGTGGAGCGTAGCGGGATCGCCGCGCTTCCCACCGAACACGGAGAGTTTCAGGCCGTCGCCTATCGTGACACCCTCAACGGCATCGAGCACTTGGCGCTCGTGATGGGAGACCCCACTGATTCGACACCCGACGGTCTGTTGGTTCGGGTGCACAGCGAGTGCCTGACGGGCGACCTGTTTGGCTCCCATCGCTGCGATTGTGGGGCTCAGCTTGCCGACTCTCTCGAACTGATCTGCGCTGAGGGCCAGGGCGTTTTGATTTATTTGCGCGGCCAGGAGGGGCGCGGAATCGGTCTGGGGCATAAGCTTCGGGCCTACGCGCTGCAGGAACAAGGATATGACACCCTAGACGCCAACCTCGCCCTCGGCCTTCCAGTCGACTCCCGTGAGTTCGGGATCGGCGCGCAGATCCTCGGCGACCTAGGGGTACGGCGGATGCGCCTGATCACGAATAACCCGGCCAAGTACGGGGGTCTCGATGGGTATGGCATCGAGATTGCGGGGCGCTACTCGTTGCCCACGATCATTACCGCCCACAACGTCGAGTATCTCCGCGCCAAGCGCGATCGGCTCGGGCACGAGATCACCGTTGCCCTCCCCACCGATGTAGTGAGTGCGTGAGCGGACATGTGGGTCTATTTGCCTGACGGTGGGCGAGGAACGCCGCAGCTGCGTACCGCGGAGGATCTGGGCTCGCTGTCCGTCCGAGCCGAGGCGAGCCCGCGCGATTGGGACATCCTGTCGCGGACACTAGGTGCAGTCGGCGCGGGTGAGATCGTCGGTGACCATGCCTGGCTCGACATCTTGTGGTTGCGGGCGGCAGCCGGCGAACGTGACAAGGATTGGCACGACCGGTTCACGGCCATGCTCGACTACGCAAGCGTGCACGGCTGGCTCAGCGACGACGGCCGTCGAGTTCGTGCCCATGTCGATTGCGAACCGTTCCAAACGACTGATCGCCAGCCGCCTGCCGCGCTATCGACCGAGCACTACCGGCACGTGCTCGGTCACTTCATCACCGGGGTAACGATTGTGACGGCAATTCACGCCGACGAGCCGGTCGGCTTCACATGCCAGTCATTCGGTGCGCTCTCAATGGATCCCCCCCTCGTCCTCCTGTGTCCAAGCAAGGCCTCGGCTTCGTGGCCGAAGGCCGCGGCAAGCGGTCGGTTCGGGGTGAACGTGTTGGCGAACAATCAAATTGAACTATGTCGCCGTTTCGCCGTGAGCGGTGGGGACAAGTTCGCGGACGTGACCTGGACCGCAGCCAAGTTAAGCGGCGCACCGAAGCTTGCCGGCACGGTCAGCTGGCTGGAATGTGAGATCGTGACCGTACATGAAGCCGGGGATCATTGGATCGTCGTCGCTCGGGTCCTCGACCTGGCCACGGTCACCGATCAGCAGCCCTTGACGTTCTTCCGAGGCACGCTGGCTGGTTTCAGCTCGCACGAACCACCTGAGTCTCCGCGCGTGCTGGCGACCCCGGCTTCCTCGAATTCGAATGGGTGATGACGGCGTGGGGGCGAGGTCCCCTAACGGATTTGAAGACCACGTCGTAAGAAAACTTACAGCGATATGAGCAAGCGCTCAGGAAAGTAGAGACATGCCGGAAGCAGTAATAGTGTCGACCGCGCGTTCACCAATCGGACGGGCGTACAAGGGTTCCCTGAAGGACGTGCGTGCTGACGACCTGACCGTTCAGATCGTCCGAGCCGCGCTAGCTAAGGTCCCAGAACTTGATCCCACGCAGATAACCGATCTGATGCTCGGCTGCGGCTTGCCGGGTGGTGAGCAGGGTCAAAACATGGGAAGAAATGTGGCAGTCATGCTCGGATATGACCATCTACCCGGCACCACGGTGACGCGATATTGTTCGTCGTCATTGCAGACCACACGAATGGCATTCCACGCGATCAAGGCCGGTGAGGGGGAGGCCTATATCTCCGCAGGTGTGGAGAGCGTCAGTCGATTCGGCAAGGGGACGAGCGACGAGATCGAAGGGCAGGTCCTGCTTAACCCGAATTTCGTCGGGGCCGTTGCCCGCACGGCGAGGCGTGCGAATGGTGCTGCCAATCTGTGGACAGACCCGCGAGCAGACGACCACTTGCCGGACGTCTACATATCAATGGGCCAGACGGCCGAGAATGTTCAGCAGGTGCTCGGAATGAGCCGCCGCGAGCAGGACGAATTCGCTGTCCGTAGCCAGAACCTAGCCGAAAAGGCTACCGCAGATGGGTTCTGGGCGCGCGACATCGCACCGGTGGTGCTGACAGACGGTACCGAGATTGTCGCCGACGATTGCCCAAGACAGGGGGTGACCATCGAGGCGGTAAGCCAACTCAAGCCAGCCTTCCGACCTGACGGCACAGTGACCGCAGGCAACGCGTGCCCGCTGAACGATGGTGCTGCGGCCGTGATCGTAATGAGCGATCTGAAGGCCAAGGCTTTGGGGCTTACGCCGCTGGCCAGGATCGTGTCGACCTCAGTGACCGGGCTTTCACCCGAGATCATGGGTTTAGGTCCTGTCGAGGCAATCCCCCAGGCTCTCAAGAGCGCCGGGCTCGGTCTCGCCGACATCGACTTATTCGAGATCAACGAGGCTTTCGCAGTTCAAGCGCTTGGCTCGGCACAGAAGCTCGGCATCGGCATCGACCGGCTGAACGTAAACGGGGGAGCGATCGCCGTCGGGCATCCGTTCGGGATGACTGGAGCGCGAATTACCAGCACCTTGATCAACTCGTTGCAGCGGCACGACAAGCAGTTCGGCGTTGAGTCGATGTGCGTGGGCGGTGGAATGGGCATGGCGATGGTGATCGAGCGGCTGTCGTGAAGAACTTTGTGCATGTGCAATTGCAACGCCGAGATGGAGGACAGATGAATCAACAACGCATCGCGATCGTTACCGGCGCAGCCCGTGGCATCGGCGCGGCCACCGCAATTCAGTTGGCCAAGGACGGCCACCTCGTTGCTGTTTTGGACCTAAAGGCCCAGGACTGTACGGGTACCGTTGACGCTATCGCTGCCAGCGGTGGGAGAGCGCTGGCGGTCGGTGCTGACGTGAGCGACGAGGGTTCAGTTGCTCTAGCAGTCGACATGATCGTCTCCGAGCTCGGGGAGCCCACGATCCTTGTCAACAACGCCGGTATCACCCGGGACAATCTGTTGTTCAAGATGACAACCGACGACTGGGACGCGGTGCTGGGCGTGCACCTACGCGGAGCTTTTCTCATGAGTCGGAGCGTTCAGGACTACATGAGAAACGCGGGGTTCGGACGGATCGTGAATCTGTCCAGCACGTCCGCGTTGGGTAACCGGGGCCAGGCAAACTATTCGGCAGCCAAAGCCGGTATGCAAGGTATCACCAAGACACTGGCCATCGAGTTGGGCAAATTCGGCGTCACCGTGAACGCGATCGCGCCGGGCTTCATTCAGACAGACATGACGGCCGCCACCGCAGAACGTATCGGAATTCCCTTCGAGGAATTCATCACGGGCGCCGCCGCGCAGATCCCTGTCGCCCGCGTGGGCCAGCCCGAGGACGTTGCCAACCTTATGTCCTTCCTGGTCAGCGACGGCGCCGGCTTCGTGTCGGGCCAAGTCATATACGTGGCCGGGGGGCCGACCGACTGAGATAGAGATACGTGCTGAAGGAATGGTCGGGAGAGGAGATCGGGGGAGTGTCTTAACTGGATCACAGATTGAGAAGTGCCGACGGTGGTCACCTTGGGTACCCGGACTACGTGAGGTCCATATAGCGGCACGAACCTGACGTATGAGGCCAGCTGCGTCGGCCACCGCTCGGGCAACTGCTGGACACTACCCACGCCATCGGCCACGGCCACGACCAAGTCATGTCTGCTCGGACCGGTACGGGGGCGCCGGTGCCCGTCACCGACTGCGCGGACCAATCCGTGATCGGAACCTTCAACATCATGGAGAAGGCGCGACGGCACTCGACGCGGATCGGGTCCGAACGATCTCGGTGGGCTGGTGGACTTCGGTCGAGCCGACGGTTTCCCGCACCAGCAGCTCGACGCTGGAGCGTCACGAGGCCGTCGCGCAGTCAGAAGTTCTGGGATCTAAGTCACAGTCATTGGTGTTAAGTGACGTGAGACTCCTTCTATCGGATGCTACGGAGCTGAACGGCAGGACCGCCAACCCCGGGAGCAGCAACTCGTCGGAGCCCTCGAGGCATGCTGGAGGTACTTGTGCAGACGCTAGGCCTTGTGGACGCCCTCCCAGGCGTCGAGTTCGGTAACGGTGTCTACCAAGACCCTCGCTTCGGCAGGGAGGGCATCCGCGTCGCTTCAGTGCTCGGCTGCGGAAATCTGCTGCTCATGGGGCAAGCCAGTCATTTGAGGCACGAGAAGACGGTCTGCGAGATCGAGCGTTTCGCCGAGGACGTCGCACTGTTGCTTGACCGCGTGACGGAGAGGGTAACAGCCTGACGAAACCACCGCGCGCCGTCGGCGCGCGGTGAGGTAGCGCGGCGGATCCGGCGCCCATCAACACCGTCGAGGTGAACTCGATATGCCGGGGCTGTGTCTTGTCGCGTATGGATCAATAATGAAGGGACAACGGTGTCGCAATCACCTCCACTGGACGCGGGATACAACATGCCATCAGAAGAGGCACATCCACGCGCTACATCTTTGAATCGCCGCTCCATCGTCGCCGTGGGAATCGGTAACGGTCTCGAATTCTATGATTTCGCAATATTCGCGGCTTTGACTCCGGTCATCTCCCAACTCTTCTTTCCATCCGGTGACCCGCTGTCCTCGGTACTGTCGACGTTCGCCGTCTTTGCAGTTGGCTTTCTCATGCGACCGGTGGGAGCCATCTTCTTTGGACGACTCGCAGATGGACGAGGGCGCAAGATCGCCATGATCTTGGCAGTGACCATCATGGGCGTGAGCACGGTTCTCCTCGGCTTGCTTCCGGTATACGCGCAGATAGGTATATGGGCACCGGTGCTCCTGGTTATTGCCCGGATGTTCCAGGGACTTTCCGTCGGCGGGGAGTTCGGCACCTCGGCTACCTTCCTCATTGAGTTCGCACCTTCAAACCGTCGTGGACTCTACGGAGCCTTCGCCTTCTTCTCTGCCACGGCGGGGAGCGTACTGGGCATTTTTCTGGTCTTCGTCCTCAACCTGTTGATGTCGACAGACAACATCAACAGCTGGGGTTGGCGAATTCCGTTCCTACTGAGTTTCCCGTTGCTCGTTCTGGGCTTCTACCTTCGGCAACGCGTCGCAGAATCGCCGGAATTTCAGGAGGTCAAAACCGAGGAAGCTCGTTTGAAAAGTCCAGTGCTCACAGTCTTCAAGGAGCATTGGCGAGGAATCCTGATAGTAATCGGGATCGTTCTCGGGTTCGCAACCGCGTCGGCCACGGTCCAGGCGTTTCTGCCCTCCTACATCCGAACCGTCATCGGTCTCTCCCCACGAGTGACACTCGGATCCGTCCTCATCGCCACAACCTTGGCGGTATTCATGGTGCTTGCATTCGGCCATCTTTCGGACCGGTACGGCACAAAGCCAATCCTCGTACTCGCATCCGTCTTGACGGTGGCGTTGCCTTATCCGAGTTTGATAATCATCGGGCTGGGGGGCTTCGGGTCAGCCCTACTCGGACAAGTCATCCTCTGGACACCCGTCGCTGCGTTTGGTGGCGCGGCGCCAGCCGCGTGGGCCGAGATGTTTCCAACCAGGGTCCGAGTGTCGGGGTTCGGCATCGCTTACGGTTTCGGTACCGCGATCTTCGCCGGCAGTGCGCCGTTCGTCGCAACGTGGTTGATCGAGCTCACGGGTAATGACGTGGCGCCAGCCTGGTACATGATCGCCGGTGGCGCCGTCACGCTAGTAGTCATAATCACGTGCGTAAGTGGCAAGTTCCACAGTCAGAAGCGGACCAAGTAGAAGGCGAAGCTTGGAGGGATGACATGGCATCAACGGTGGGTCCGTTGACCGGGAAGTTTGGGCCGATTACGGGCCGAATGTGGGATACAGGAGCTTGTCGCGACATCGTTGCTCCAGGACATATTGTTCCGCAACCGAGAAAGATGTTTTCCGCACAACAAACTGAACCTTGTGCTGGATCACCGGTCCTCACATGTCGCCGCCCCGCCGGAGATAGCTAGGAACAATAGGGAGTCGAAATGCGCTTAATGTTGACGGGTGGATTAGGGGTAAACGGTTCGCGGGTAGTTCGAGAACTACTCGACCGAGGCCACGAAGTGGCCGTCTTCGAGAACCGGCCTGATACCTCACTGATTGAAGACGTAGCGTCGCAGGTCGAGGTGGTTGTTGGCGATATTTGTGATGTAAAACAACTTACCGATTCCGTAACCAGGCTTGCGCCTGAGTGCATTATTCACCTTGCTGCATTCGTCGACTGCGAACGAGATCCACTGACGGCTATCTCGGTGAACATCGGTGGTACCGCCAATGTCTGCGCGTCAGCTGTCGCCGCGGGAGTCAAGCGCGTCGTCTATACGAGCTCGAAGGCGGTCTACGCACCTGCCCGGGGCGAGCGCGGATTCCCCACCTACAGGAGAATTCCGGAAGACGACGTCCTGCGTCCCACCGGGATGTACGGCATCACCAAAGCAGCCGCAGAAGACGTGATGGACTGGTACGGGCGAAATTTCGACGTAGAGTGTGTCAGTTTGCGATTTGGCACCATTTACGGGCCCGGAAGGCTGCAACGTCACAAAGGTCCGGTCAACACCTACAGTTCGATGATCGAGTTGCCTGCGTCCGGCCGTGGATTCACGATCGAGCACGGCGGAGATGAGGGGGACGACATCATCTATGTACTCGACGTCGCTGATGCCATCGCATGCGTCGCGCTGGCCCCACGACCGCTTCGTCACCAGGCCTACAACGTAGCCAGTGGGAGCGTGGTGTCGATGAGCGATTTCGCTGCTGCAATCCGGAGAATCATTCCTGATGCAGCACTCAATGTGGGTCCAGGATTGGATCCCATGAATATGCAAGACCCCTATTACATGGCATTGGACGGCGCCCGAATGAAAGAAGAATTTGGATGGGGTCCCCGTTACGACGTAGACCGCGCAATTGCACACTTCTCCGAACTCGTGAGGTCTCGCTTGTCATGAAGATGATCGACATTTCGCACGAATCCGTGTTGAGCCCAAGCCACACGTACTGGCCGCGACTTAGCAGGCCCCCCGTAGGGCCTCGGCGCGACTCAAGCCCGTGGGTGGTGGGCAGATGAAAGCAGTGGTCTACCGCCGTACCGGTCCTGCCGTGGACGTGCTTGAGGTTGTGGAGCTCGAACGGCCAGAGCCGGGTCCGAATCAGGTCAGGGTCCGGATTGTCACCTCAGGCATCAACCCCACAGACTCGGCGAGACGCGCTGGACGCGCCGGGACTGGCCCGGTTGAATTTCAGGTCCCACATCACGACGGCGCGGGCGTCGTGGACGCTTTGGGAAGCGGAGTCGTCGGTCTCGTCCTGGGGCAGCGCGTGTGGATCTATCTGGCTGCGTTCGACAACCGTTACGGAACAGCCGCTGAGTATGCAGTCGTGCCCGCTGAGCGTGCAGTACCTCTGCCCGACAATGCTTCGGATGACCTGGGTGCCTGCCTCGGAGTCCCCGCCCTCACAGCCGCGCATTGTCTGGGCGGCAACCCAGAGGCGCTGAAGGGGCGGACCGTCCTCGTCGCGGGGGGCGCGGGTGCTGTGGGCCACTTCGCGATCGAACTCGCCAAACATGCCGGTGCGCGCGTGGTGGCCACGGTCAGCTCGGACGAGAAACGCGTTCTGGCGGAGAGCGCAGGCGCCGACCTTGTCGTTCACTACACGGACATAGATGCGTCCCAACGCATCCGTGACTTCGCGGGTCACGTCGACCGCGTCGTCGAGGTCGCGATCGGGGCAAACCTGGATCTGGACATTTCCGTTCTCGGCGTCGGAGGCACCATTGCCGTCTATGCCGTGCGGGGAGATCTCACGGTACCGGCCGGGCATTTGATGAGCGCGAACATAGCACTCAAGTTTGTGCTGCTCTACGGATTGTCGTCCGAGCAGCTCGCAGATGCCGTCCGGTGGACGTCAGACGCTCTCGGGGTGGGTGCCCTTTCCAGTTTGCCGGTAGTCCCCTATGAGCTGGAGCAAGTGGCCGAAGCGCAGGACAAGGTGGAGCAGGGAACTGTGGGAAAAGTCGTCCTGAGGCTGGCCGAGAATTGATGACGGCTGTCAAAGGAAACACACGTGGACCTTGGATGTCGGAAACGACGCCACCCATTAGGGAGTTGGGTGCGCACCAATCGGGTCCGTGTGAGGAAAGCCCAACCCAGTGACGGAAACTCGTACTCGGAAGGCAGGATTGGTTGACTGTCGCATATCCGAAGGTCCATGAGGTGAATGCGGCCGCGGAAGGGGCCAGCCTCACGACGCTGCGCGGTGCAAAGTGCCTCGCAGCGTTGTTGGTGACGATGATTCGCGGCTGACATATCGACATCGTCATGCTTGGGCTCATGCCGATCCAGGACCAGCGTGTTCTTGGGCGACGTGGTGCGGTGGTCTTCAGGCGACGTTCTGGGGCCTAACCATTCGAAGCGCTCACAATCAGGCCGTTCTAAACAACGTACCTAGTCGTATGGCGTGGACGAGACCGATTGCCCCTATCAATCACGGAAGGGTCGAGAATTGACCGCAGCGAAAAGAGAAACACCGGCTGTGTCAGTGGGTGTGGTGAAAGAAGCGATGAGCTGCGAACGCCGCGTGGCGTTGGTGCCGAAGGTCGTGGCGTCGTTGATCGCCAAGGGCGTCGACGTGGTGGTCGAGTCGGGTGCCGGGTTGGGCGCGCTGATTCCGGACGAGTTGTACACCGAGGCGGGGGCGAAGATCGCCGATCCGTGGTCGGCGGACGTGGTGGTGAAGGTCGCGCCGCCGTCGGACGAGGAAGTGGGCCGGTTGCATGCCGGTCAGACGTTGATCGGGTTCCTCGCCCCCCGCAACCAGGACAATCAGGTCGCCGCGCTGAAGTCTGCCGGGGTGCAGGCGTTCGCGGTGGAGGCGATCCCGCGGATCTCCCGCGCCCAGGTGATGGA
>NZ_LTCZ01000131.1:0-7384 GCF_001583455.1 Rhodococcus sp. LB1
AACCCGACACGAACGAACCGACGCGCGCAGCGCAGTCCCAACAACGAGGAGGCAAGAATGAGAATTGGTATTCTGGGCACCGGGCACATAGGACAAACCCTGGTCTTGAAGTTGAGTGCCGCTGGGCACGAGGTGAAGGTGGCAAACTCTCGCGGGCCTGAGACCATCGGACCCGACATTCTGGCCAGTGGTGGACGCGCGGTCACGTCGGCCGAAGCGATGAAGGACGTCGATGTCGCTGTTCTGTCCGTTCCGCTGAACTGTGTCCCGAACATCGCTCCGCTAACCGCACACCTGGGCCCAGATACGGTTGTCGTCGACACCTCGAACTACTACCCGGAACGTGACGGCCACATCGATGCCATCCATTCCGGTCAGGCTGAAAGCCTATGGGTAGCCCTCGAGCTGGACCGGCCAGTGGTCAAGGCATGGAATGCAATCGGTTCCGACTCCCTTTCGCGATTGGGAACGCCTGCCGGAAGCCCGGATCGTCTCGCGATTCCCGTTGCCGCCGACAGTGAGCAGGATCGTCGCGTGGGGCTGACTCTCGTCGAGGACACCGGGTTCGACGCGGTCGACGCGGGCACCCTGAGCGAGTCATGGCGCCAACAACCGGGAACGCCGTGTTACTGCACAGACCTCACCCGTGAGGAGATGCCGGCGGCGCTCTCCGCCGCTGACCCTTCCCGATCGCCTAAGCGCCGGGATATTGCATTCGCAGCAGTGATGGAACGGATGAACGGCAGCGGCGCGCGGGATCCCGGCGCCGACTTCCTCGTTCGTCTGAACCGAACGCTGTTCATGTGAACTCTGGGCTGCTCGTCCACTCCACACCCGTTATCCGCAGACTCGTGTGAACCTGGAGGGTGTGCACGCGACGGGACCGGTGTGAGCTGCAGCCTTGTCGACAGTGCGGGGCTTCCTGAACCCGCAATCGAGGTTGCACCAGACGTATTGCGTTGCGCCGGCGCGATTCGGCCACGGGAAATCGATCCGGACGAAGGGGAATCGACCGCCGGTACGCCCGTCGAAGAACCGGGTGGTGACATCGCGCTCGCGGTAGATGCTGAAAGGGAATCAAACTCCGGGAAGTACCTGTAGTCGATTCCTGTGACCTATTTCGTCGTGCGTCCGCAAAGGCACGATATCGACCGTACGCGACGAATACTCTGCGGTGCCCGCAACCTTAACCTAAGCGGTGATGGTCGGCATGGTTGCGCCAGAACCAATTCGGGCGCCCACACGGTTGGCAGTGCTGTCGGCGGCACCGCGCAGTACGTACCCAGAGGTTGACACGGTCCCCAGCAGGGCGCCCTGACCGAGCTGAAAGCCCAATTTCTCGTGAGTGGGAACTGCACTTTTTTGTCGGGTGGACGCGTCGGGGTCGGTATCGGCATGCGCGGGCGCAGTTCGCCCAGTCGAGATCGGCGTCCGGGAGTAACCGGCGCAGTGTGTGGCCGCTGTTCGGAAGTACAGGTTGAAGTACGAGTGCAGTTTCACCGCATCCTCCGATCGCAGCTTCGGGTGGCAGTGATCCGTCGTGTGCTAGGTCGCTCGATCGGCCGGCCTCCGCTCCTTGACACTTCATCTCACACCAGTTTGCCGAGTTCGGGCTCACGCAACGGAACACGGAGCGAAATGGTCGTCGCCTGCGGGAAAGCCCGCCAACACCGTTGTTTGTTACGCCACTGGTGTCAGGTACCCCGGGTTGGCGCGTTTATCAGCTCTGTTGGCGTCCAAACCCGTGCCGGTAGGGCGCCGTCGTCTTTTAACGTGGACGTAGCGAATGTGAGCTGGAACACTCGCCGCGTGGGGCCTCCGCCGGGCTTTCCACACGCGAGATTCCCGTCCATGCAGCGACTCGGTATCGGCCAGGACCGGTTCGCCAAGAATGCGGCGTCACGAGCATCGAACGATGACCGATCCTGTTCGACGCCGGGCGCACAATCGCTGCTGCGAGTGCATGCTCGCGCAATCTCACCGAAGTCGGGTGCTTCCGGCGCCCTTCAACATATCTGGAGACCATCGATGACTGTCCCTGAACTGACCCAGAACGATGTACCGCGCGAGTTCGTCGCCGATCACACCGTCGAACGTTCCCAGCGGCCCATCGCGGACGGACCGAACGCATTCAAAGTCGCGATCTTCGGAGCGAACGTGTCCACGGGACAAGGTGGCCTGACTCTCGCCGATAACACGATCAAGCTCGGCAACTGGACCGAGATTCAGAAACTTGCTCAAAAGGCAGACAAGTACGGCGTCGAGGGCTTCATCCCCATTGCCCGGTGGACGGGACTGTCCGGCCCCGAGCGACCCTGGGGACGACAGTTCGAGACCTTCACCTGGGCCGCGGGTCTCGCGGCAGCGACGGAGAACATTCAGATCTTCGCGACATGCCACGTCCCGTTCATCCATCCGCTGATGGCGGCGAAGATGAGCGCGACAGTCGATCACATCAGCGGCGGCCGCATGGGCTTGAACGCCGTCGCCGGCTACCACCAGCCGGAGTACCGGATGTTCGGCGCGGAAATCCCCGGACACGACGAGCGTTACAAGTTGGCGGACGAGTGGATGCGAATCGTCGAGCGCCTGTGGGCCGACGAGGGTGAACAATTCGAGTTCGACTTCGACGGAGACTATTTCAAGCTCGAGGGTGCGCAGGCCTTCCCCAAGCCTGTTCAAGCGCCCGGTCCCGTGGTGATGAGTGCCGGCTCTAGCCCGGCTGGCCAGCGGTTCGCATTCGACCACGCCAACATCCTGTTCGCCGGAATCTACGACGTGGATCGCGCCAAGCCGGCCGTCACGCAGCTGCGGAAGAACGCAGACGAGGCAGGTCGCGAAGACCTCGCTTTGTGGGCAGGTGTCCACATCGTGTGCAAGGACACCGAGAAGGAAGCCTTGGACTACGTGCAGTACGTGGTCGAGGAAAAGGGCGACTGGGAGAGCGCCGCCCGCTACAAGCAGATCATCGAGTCGGGTGATGCCCGAAGCATCAACTTCGATGAATTCAAGGACGACGAGTCCGTGAAGGCCTTTATGCGGGCGGGTCTCGTTCCGCTGGTAGGTACGCCGGAAATGATTGTAGAAGGGCTTCAGAAGCTCTCCGATGCAGGTATTTCGGGAATTTGCACCGGTCTGGTCGACTACAACGAGGGCTTGGACCGTTTGCACGAGCAGATCTTCCCGCTGATGCGCAGCGCGGGGCTTCGTGCCTGACGCTCAGTTCGAACTTCCGTTCTACGAACGGCAGAAGCAGCAGACAATTCCCGAGGGGATCGCATGACCTTTCCACATCCATCAAAGTTCAACCTGGTAGTCGCGGGTACCACCGATTCAGGTGAGACCGACTTCTTGGAGGTCGGGTCTCCCGCTGTGATCGATTTGCCGGGCGTCGCCAGCGGAGCGTTCTACTGGGCCGTCGAGGGCGAGCACAGCAAAGACAATATCGGCAAGCCCCCCGTTCGTGTCGAATTGGCGGGGCCGAACGGTTCGACCTTTGGTGTGAGCAGCTTCCCGGCACGGTCGGCGGGAAACAACGTCGATATCGATGACCTGGGACCCAGCATGACCGGCACCGGAGACGATGGTGATCCCGCCATGCATGCCAGTGACACCATCGACTACGAGGTGGTGATCTCGGGGAAGGTGGATCTCGAACTCCCCGGTGGGAAGAAGCGCACTCTGGTGCCGGGTGACTTGCTCGTCATGGCGGGCGTACCTCACGCATGGAAGAACCCGTACGACGAGGACTGCGTATACATCGTGGTGACTGTCGGGTTCAACCAGGGCCAGTCGGACGCCTAGTCACACCATCGACCACTCGATTCACAGACCGAACAAGAATGAGAAAAGTCATGTCACAAAACGAAATACATCGACTCGAAAAGGGACTGCCATCATGGGCCTGAGCTCGCCCGGTGCCGCGTTGCGCGAAATTTTCGAGCGGCCCGAAACCGTAGTCATGCCGTTCGGCGCGCTGCCGATTCACGCGCAGATGGCCCAGCACGCAGGATTCGAGGCGTTCGAGCTCTCGGGTGGAATGTCGGCGTGGTGGGCCGAGGGTGCCTCCGATACGGGCTGGCTCACTCTCACTGAAGTGGTAGCGCACGCACGGCGCGTCGCGAGAAGTGTAGACGTACCTGTGTTCTGCGACGCCGACACTGGTTTCGGTGCACCTATCAACGTCCAGAGAACGGTGCAGGAGTTCATCGACGCCGGTGTCGGCGGAATACACATCGAAGACCAGCGGGAGCCGAAGAAGTCCGGGGGAACGACCGGAATCGAACTGGTATCCGACGCGGAGGCGATAGGTCGACTCAACGCGGCAGTCGAAGCTCGGGACCGAGCGGATGCTGATTTCGTGATCGTCGCTCGTACGGACGGATTCGGCGCTGCCGGCGGAGGCCTCGACGAAGCCATTCGGCGTGCACAGCTCTACCGCGCCGAGACCGGCGTCGACGTCATCTTCTTCGAGGGTCCACACACGTGGGAAGAAGCAGAGCTGGCCTTGAAGGAGACGCCCGGGTCGAACTACGTGATCGGGGCGCAACTCATCGGTCGACGCACGCTCGCCGAGCTGACCGCGATGGGCCAGGCGATCGAGGCAGTGCCGTTCGTGCTTCCCGGCATCCACGAGGTATGGAAACTACTTCTGGACATCAAGGAAGCGGGTGACGGCACTCCGTTCGTGGCCTATCTCGAAAAGATGAATGAGGCCAAGGGGACTGCGTACGAGTTGGGCTGGGGCGATCGCCTCGGGCGACCCTCCGCAGACTACGTGCGAAGCACAGAAATGAAATACCTACCGACGGACGCTCAGCGTGATTACGTAAACAGTCCCAATGCCTAGTTCCCGGCGTTCCGAGTAGCCGGTTCCACAACCCCACAATCGATAAGGTGCGAAATGTCTGAAGTGCGCGAACTCGACTTCGGTGGACGAGTTGCCATCGTCACCGGAGCAGGTCAAGGAATGGGACGCGAACACGCTGTCATGCTCGCGTCCCGCGGAGCAAAAGTTGTGGTCAACGACATCAACTCGAATCGTGCCGAGGAGACGGTGAAGACGATCACCGACGCCGGCGGAACAGCCGTACCCGACAGCCACGATATCGTCACCAAGTCGGCGGATCTGGTGCAGAACGCAATCGACAGTTTCGGGGGCCTCGACATCGTGGTCAACAATGCCGGGATCAATGCCTACGGCCGATTCTGGGAAATGGATCGCGATCTGTGGTGGAAGGTGTTCGACACCAGTTTCCGTGGTGTCGTCGAGGTGTCACGCAGCGCGATGCCCCACCTGATCGAGTCCGGGAGCGGACGCCTCATCAACATCTCCTCGAATGCATTGATGGGCCTGCCCAACGACACGTCCTACGCTGCCGCCAAAGCTGCAGTGTGGGGCCTCGGCAACTCCCTGGCGGGTGAGGCTCGCGATGTCGGCGTGCAGGTCACCACGCTGCTCCCGGTCGCGTGGACACCGATGACCGAGGAGGCCTTCGGTGATCCGCTCATCCAGCAGGTCATGCGAGACCACTTCCCCTCGAGCTCCGTCTCGGCTTTCGTGACGTGGCTCGCCCACCAAGACACCACGGTACACGGAGAAACATTCGAGATCGCCGGCATCTCAGCCGCCAGAACCGCTTTCAGTGCGATGCCGCGCATGCAGGTGACCGAACCCTCTCCCGAGGTGTGGGCCGCCAACGCCGCCAACCTCACGAAGCCTGGCGAACTCACACCCCTGTTGAAGGCGAGCGACTCGTTCCGTGCGCAGGTCGTGTACCTGGCGCCGGAGATGGACTCGCAGCTCCCTGCAGACGCCGCAGATGTGTCCAGCAACTAGGGGAGTGGTGTCCATGAGGCGGGCAGAAGTACGCGCGATCGGTGACGACTCGTCGATCGTGCGTCAGGCCTTCGCCCAGTTCCCCTCGGGTGTCGCGGTGCTCGCGATCGACGTCGGCGGCCGAAAGCACGCCCTCGTCGCGTCGTCGTTCATGGTCGGTGTGTCACTAGAACCGTGCCTGGTGGCGGTGGCGGTGCAGAAATCGTCCGAGACGTGGGGGCAGATCAAGGATGCCCGCTCGGTCGGAGTATCGATTCTGGGCAAGGGACAGAGCGAGCTGACCCGCCGCCTGGCCAGCAAGGACCGCGCCGCACGCTTCGAGAAAGTCGCGACAGCGGCCGGTGATCAGGGTTCCGTTTTCATCGACGATGCTGCACTGTGGCTGGAGTGCTCGATTCACGAAATCTCGGAGGCGGGTGACCACTGGATGGCGCTCCTCGAGGTGAGCAAATTAGTTGTCGGAGAAAATGACCCACTCATATGGCATGGCGCGAGGTTTCGCGAACTCGTCGATGCGCAGTCGATCGAAGTCGAGTAGTTCCGGCGGCATTTGCTCTCGGGGGGACACACCGCCGGTGGTCGTCCTGGGACACCACGCCGGGGTGTCAAGGCGTGGAACCACAGTATGGAGCGTAGGGCGTGACAACGTTCGGTCTCGTTCGATGTCCATTCTGGACAGTATGTGTCAGTATTATCGGTGTCACGTTGTGGTGAAGGAGTTGTGGCTGTGTACGAGCGGTATCAGACGATGGAGTTCGATCTGTCGAGTAGCGGTGTGTTGACGGTGACGTTCTTGCGTGCCGACAAGCTCAACGCGATCGATGCCGATTTTCATCGTGAGTTGTCGACGGTGTTTGCGGACATCGGTATGGATCGTCGGGTGCGTGCGGTGGTGTTGACCGGTTCCGGGCGTGCGTTCTGTGCGGGTGGTGATCTGGATTGGATTGCCGGGGAAACGCCGGTGACGCGGGAGACGACGTTCTTCGAGGCCAAGAAGATCGTCGATGATCTGTTGAATGTGCCGCAGCCGGTGATTGCTGCGGTCAACGGCACTGCGGCCGGTTATGGCTTCACGATGGCGTTGATGAGTGATTTCAGCATCGTGGCCGAGGATGCCCGGTTGTCGGATCCGCATGTGGTGATCGGTCTTGTTGCGGGTGACGGCGGTGCGATGATGTGGCCGATTCTCGTGGGTATGGCGCGGGCCAAGCGGTTCTTGTTGACCGGTGATCCGGTGGTGGGCCGGGTGGCGGCTGAGTGGGGTCTGGTCACTGAGGCGTGTCCGGTGGGGGAGGTTCTTCCGCGGGCGTTGGAGTTGGCCGAGCGGATGGCAGTGTCGCCGTCGGTGGCGGTGCAGGGGACGAAGAAGGCGCTCAATGCTGTTCTGCATTTGCTGTCGAGTGTGACGTTGGATCTGGGTTTTCAGGCCGAGCGTGTGTCGGCGGTGTCGGAGGATCATCGGCAGTTGCTCGATGCGGCGATCGAGGCCCGCAACCGTCGTCGGGCGTCAGCGTCGGTCCCACGATGACCACGCATGAGCCGGCC